>MEOQ01000042.1 GCA_001769275.1 Bacteroidetes bacterium GWF2_43_63
TCTTCAGAGCTAACCAAAGAGGTGTTGTTGACACAAGTTTTTTCCTATTCAGATTGCACAAACTTTTTGCTTTCTCCCCAAGAAATTGATGTGACCCGCTTTTTACAAGTACAAAAAAAGCCAGAATCACTTCTGGCTCCTGTAAAATCTAAAAAGATTTTGTTGTTATTTGGGTTGTCTTTAAAACTTATTTATTCAGGATTGTGAAGCGCTGGCTCTCGAGTCCTTCAATATTCAACAGATATAAACCATCCTGCAGATTATCGAAATAAATTCGTGGCATCACGCCATCCAGCGTGCCTTCCATGATTATCATTCCCATCAGGTTAAACACTTTGTACGGCTTATTCACAAAGTAGCGGCTGGCGCGCACAGTCATGTAGTCATCAGCCGGATTTGGAAAAAGTTCTACAATAAGAGGCTCTTCATCTGTTGCGAAGTCAACGGCTACAATATCACTATACTCAAATTCTCCATTAAAATCGGTCTGTTTGATGCGGTAATAAACAACACCGCTAAGTGGGCCGTAATCGGAGAATTGGTATGTCCTTACCACATTGCTGTTGCCGGCGCCATCCACAATTCCGATGGCCTCGAATTCAATGCCGTCGAGCGAGCGCTCAACAGTGAAATAATCATTGTTGTTTTCGGTGGCAGTAATCCACGTGAGCTCTGAGCCATCAAATACTTTCTCTGCATAGAAGCCAATCATCGATACCGGCAGCGGTTCGGTAATGTCGCAATCAAACGATGCGCCGTTGGTCAGGGTCCAGTCAATGGTGTACTGGTTCGGATTGGGTTTGTCCCATTCGTTTACCATTAGATAATAATACTCACCAGCTACCACATTTACTTCTTCTACCCATTGATCTCCAGCAACATCTTCGGAAAAATCAGTTGTGCCCGGCGCTTGTTCCATGCCGGTTTTGCCAGGCGACGTTCTTGCAGCATAGGAACAACGAATAGGTGTTCCAAGCGATCCGCAGTTGTTGGCCTTAAAGAATGCAAAGTCGAGGTCGCTGACACCGTTGGGAACAATTTCCATTTCAACGGTGCCGCTTGTGGCAATGTGAACATAATACCACTCTGTAAAATATTCAGAGGTAATACATCCTTCACAATTATCCGAGGTCAAACCGGGCCCATAAGTAAACGAACTGGCAGTGACATCGGAGCATACCGGCGTGGAATTAACGCAGTCGGTGTTGGTTTCGCCCGAAGGTCCGGTCGGGAAATCGACACAAGTGAGATTGATTTGCCAGCCATCCCATGGGCCGACACTTGATGCTCCCGATGAAAATCTAAAGGTGAGACATCCACTTACATGGGTAGATGTAAAAACTCCGCCATTCCAAGCGCCACCAGCGGTATATACTGGTGCGGGACTACTGCCGCAGCCATACCACATGTTTGGAGATCCTTGTCCAGGGCCATTCTGAACATAAAGAACATCGCTGCAAACCGGCCCTGCAGCATATTCCACATCAATCATGGATATAGTAGCACGAACAGCCTTTAACGGAGTGTTCGGACAAAAAGTCCTGAATACTTGGTTGACGTTGTTGGAATAAGGATTAGCAGCGCCACCATCGTCATAATAAGAGGCATTGCAGGTAGCAGTCATACAGGCGCCTACATAAGTACTCTGGAGACCTACGGTTGGATGCAGATAAATAAGCGGTAACGTGCTGACTGAGAGTATTGCCCCGTTTGAATTGGTTTCATATGTGCAATGTCCATCAACAATACAACGATATTGATATAAATTGCAACTAACGGGAACACTAAATAATGATAGAGAAGAGGTTGTCCATCCACTGTACGTCGGCGAACTTCCGGCTGCCGCTATGTTGGTCCAGGTAGATCCATTATCGGTCGAAACCTGCCATTGAAAACCGGTTGCACCATTTGCAGAAACGGAAAAACTTGTTCCACTTCCTTCGGCAACGGTTTCATCAGTAGGTTGTGATGTAACTACCGGAGCTGAATAAATTTCTGCTACAATCGGTGTTCTTGGATAGCTTTCACAAAGTGTTGTTGTGTTGAATGTAGCAACATAGAAAGTTGTAGTGGTTCCCACTGTTGGTGCATAACTGGACCCTGTTGCAGCCGGGGCACCTCCTGTAGCGGCGGTGTACCAGTGATAACTCTCTCCTGCAGCTGCTCCTGATGCACCAAGTGTAATGGTTGCAGGGGTGGAACAACTTCCGCCGTCTGTTACCGATGGATAACCGGTAGGCGTTACGTTAAGTATTGCTGAAGCTGAAGAATTACACTCGGTCATGCATTTGTACAAAAAGCCATTATTGGAGGCGCCAATACCGGTCAATCCAAGTGTTCCGGTGTTCCATCCTGAATAGGTTGGTTCTGAACCGGCGTCTGTTATGGGTTCCCATGTCGTTCCTCCGTCAGAACTTACCATCCATTGATAAGGCCCTCCGGCTGGACTGGTTGTGGCCGTAAAGATTGCCGAGCCATTCTGGCAAGCCTGCGCATCTGTTGGGGAAGTTGCAATTGTTGCTCCAGAGCCCGAAACAGTCATGGTTATTACATTGGAGGAGCCTGTTGCCGGCGATGCGCACATGAAGTCGGAAGTCACAACACAGGATATCTGATCTCCACTGTTGAGTGTCATTGTTGAATAGGTCGATGCATCGGCATTGGCAATATCAACACCATTCAGCTTCCATTGATATTCAGGAGAGGTGCCTCCGTTAATGGGCACACATGTAAAGGATACGTTCTGACAAGGCGCTATGGTGCTTCCTGGATCGGCTGCAATTGTTCCACCAGGAGTAACAAATCCATTGATGATGGCGTCAACTTCGGTGCGGGAGCTGATGCAGGATTTTTTCTGGTAATATACAGCTCCAATAATTCCGTAGCCGTTTACGCCGGCAGCTGATAATGGACTTAATAATCCTCCCTGTACACTTCCTCCTGACATCGAGAGCGTTCCGTCATTTGCTGTAGATGTGCCGGTACAGTAAATAACCTGACTGGTTGTGTATATATATATTCCCGTCAATTGCCCGGCAGGAATTGTAAAGTCATCTACATCAATAATCGTTGGTGTTCCGATGGCTGCAGTAGTTACTGTATATGTGCCTCCAGCTTGAGTCCAGTTTCCGGGAATGGCTTCATTGCCAGAAAAGGTGCCGGTACGGTAATATACCTGAAAGTTTCTTGAAACACTTCCTTCGTTTACCCGGATTGAAATCTGTGTGACAATCAAAGGATCAGAAGAGAGGTTTGTGATATTATAGGCAGCAAAGGAATTAGCGCTGAGGGCGCCAGTTACAACTGTTAAGCCGCTATTCAACGATGTTTCAGAACTCAACGAAACGCTCTCAACATAATATGGTGTTGTCGTCGAAATACTCGGTGTTGTATAGGTGTTTCCAGTGCCCAAACATGTTCCTCCGGTGGCAGCATCGTACCAGAAATAGTTTGAAGACGAGCCGCCGCTGGCTCCCAACGTGACTGTTCCCGGATCGCAACGAATGACATCGGGTGCAACCGGCGCTGTTGGCTGAACTGTAGTGAATGAATTCACAGTAGAGGCATTCAAGCTTCCGCTGGCAGGCACAACTTTCCAGTAGTAAGTTGTCCCTAGTGTAAGACCGCTGGCGTTGTATGTCGTGGCTGCCTGATCGTTGCTGACCAATGTTGCTGGCGGATTTGTTGTTCCAAGATATACATCCCATAAAGGTGAGCACCCGCCGGCACTCCAGGAAAGAGTGGTGGATGTCGCATTGCATGTAAGGCTGGAGCCGTTGGTTGGGGCGGTGAGGGTAGGTGCTGATGTACTAGTAGTTGATAATGTGGCAAAAACAGCTCCGTTAAGAATGCTTGAAACGCCAGTCCCACCATTGCGTGTAATATCTCCAATTGAAACTGATGACGATTGCACAACTATTCCAGCAATTGTAACTGTATTTATTTTATTACCACCGCTGACATTAATTGTTATCGTTAAAGTTGTAGAACTGGAGAGAACAATTGATGCGGAAGAAATATTAAGCCCTGTATAAGAAACCGTTCCTGGACTCGTGAAAATATAATTTGCTGGAGCTGCTAAAATAATCGTATGGGTGCCGTCAGTAAGGTCAGCAGTATTTGTTTCTGTTAATACAATATTTGTTACTGTTCCTGACACAGGGAAATTATTACAGGCATCAATACTAACCGAGCCGGGCATTATTGTAACCTGACCAATACCATTGAGCCCAAACACAACAACCAACACCAACCCCAACAAAATCCGGCTAATAAAGCCCGCTTTAAACGAATAAAGTTTCTTCATAAGGCATAATTTAGTAATGCGATATTTTCTACACTCGGTGCTATTTGGATATTAAGTATAAACAGAGGTTCGCGCTGAAATAAATCAGGCGAAAAAACACAGCTGTAATTACAGCGAATAGAATTTCTGAACATGACAATAACCCCCAAATAACGGTGCTAAGATACGAAAAAGCCCGTGAGGTTTAATATGAAAGGAGCGTGTTTAACAATTATATTATCTGATTATAAGATATATAGCAATATATGTTGTGTTTGTTAATGCAAGAATACGTAGACAAAATACTGTTTATGCAACATAAGGTGAGTTTTTTATTGCTTAAGACATTGGCCGCGGTGTTTCGGTGTTTTGTAAATTAAACCCCGGGGTTTTTTGATGTTCACCGATGATTTAACAAAATATCTTGTCGAAAGGAGCAAATATGGCCTACATATGTCGATTTTGAGCACATGTAGCGACTTGAATATTTAGTTGCATTGAGGTGCGTTGGAATTTCGCCACGATGGCACGACGTGTCACGTTTTACGTGAAGACACAAGTTTTTTTGAGGCTTTTACATCTTGCTGGCATTATTGCAATAAAAGGATCAGGTCACGCGTCTGGAGACGCGCGCCCAGAGAGGCTGCGAATGTTTTTCAGGAGATCCCGGCTCTCAATGAACATTGAACAGCGAACAATCCGTGCATTCTTACGGATCAAGAGGAAGTGAGAATATCGAAGTAAAAATTCTCCTCACTTCATAATTCCTTGTTCCTTGTTCATGATTCGAAAGCTCCGGCCGGGAACTCAGTGGTGATGATTTATGTGCCTTGGTGTCTTCGTGGCTTAAGCACCTTTGGGCGCGCGTCTCCCGACGCGTGCCCATGAATAATTTATTTGTGCCTTCGTGCCATTGTGGCAATTCCGATAGCTATCGGAACTCTCTGCGCCTCTGCGAGCTTTGCGCGATGAAACTGAACCAAGATTCATCGCAGATGAAGATTGGTTCGAATTCGCGTTCATTAGCCCTGCTGAGGGAGGCAAAATCTTTCGCGTGAACCGAAGTGCCTAACAGGCACGAGCTCATGAACACCGATAAATACAAAATAATGAGTGAATAATACGCGTTAATTCGCGGACAAGCGGAGCGCCGAAGTTGTTGCTTTAATGGTTTTCGCGGAGATCCCGGCACGCATGAACTCTGAATAGCGAACAAGGAAGTGAGAATGATGAAGGATTATTTACTTCAAACTTACTTCTTACCTCATATTTCCTTGCTCCATGTTCAAGATTCAGTTTTTGTGTCTTGGTGTCTTCGTGGCAAAACAAGAGAGCCAGAATTTCTTCTGGCTCTCATAAAACCGGGTCAGGGTTTTAGGGTGTTATTTGGGTTGAAATTATTTTTTCTTTTTCAATAAACAATCAGTTTTGTGGCGGGTTCACCGTTTATAACAATCGTGTACATTCCTTTTTCAAGATTTTCTTTATAATGTTCGCGGCCATATATATCGAAAATCCGCATCTCGTCTCCGCTCACCATGCCTTCAATTTTCCAGTTTTCGCCTTGAGTTGCGGGATTCGGCACAGCTTTGAACGTGCGGGTGTCGGCCCCGCAATTGGCAACAATTGGCTCTGAATAAGCAAAGGCCCCATCAAGGTCAATTTGCTTCAATTTATAATATACGGTGCCCGGATTTTCTTCCAGGTAGCTGGTTTCGTATTTCATGTAGCTGTTTGCATTGCCGCGGCCGTCGATGGTATCAACCGCTGCAAAGGCAATTCCGTTATACGATTTCAGCACAACGAAGTAATCGTTGTTTGTTTCCGAAGCCACTTCCCAGGCGATGTCAACGAGTCCATCGTTGCATATTGCGTCGAATGAGAGTAGTTCCACCGGCAACACAATTGCACAATCCATAGCGCCGCCTTCTGCGAACTGCCATACAAGGTCAAAGCCATTGGCGCCCGGCGACCAGTTGTTGATTAAAATATAATAGCGCTGGCCGGCAGTCACACTCTGCCAATTGACCCAGCTGTCGCCCGATACATCTTCGCTGTAATCTGTGGAGGTTCCGTTCATTCCGGTATTGGTTGGCCAGCTGCTTTTGCTGCAATCAACACAATCTGCACCACCGCAATCAACACCGGTTTCGTCAGCGTCTTTCACGTTGTTGCTGCAATGGGTGCCGTCGCTGATGAAGATGGCGTAGGTTTCGGCTTCACCAGTGGGGGTGGCGGCACAAGGGTTGGCTTGATAGCTTGCGTATTGAGAAAACACTCTAAAAGCTGTTTTGCCAGGACGAGCTGTTAATGGAATCGGTATTGATAAAGTAAGGTTTTGCGGACTAACTGTGGCGCCCCCAAGATCAAATATTTCTCCTGCATCAAAAACAAGATTTTTGTTCCAGTCGAACCAAGCTCTAACGTAAGCTTGTTTCCATGTTTGGGCTCCTGTGGCTCCTATAACATTTACTGTTAAGTTATACGAGGACCCAGCATTAACGGTTGTCGACAGACTTGTATAGTTTGCATAATGTCCTGAAGTAAGGCCATTACTGTTATTACTAATAGTGTTAAACACTACATTGTAAATGCCAGTTGAAAACCCCCCTGCATAGGATTGTCTGCAATATGTTGGAGACATGGCATAAGAGCAACGAACCGGATCACCCAGTGTTGCGCAAGTGTCTGCTTCATATAAGGCAAAATCATAATCTTCAAAAAACTCTTCCGGTTTCATATCCAACGCCAGTTTTCCATCGGCAGTAATTTCAAAATAGTACCAGCTTGAAAAATTCTCCGACAGGTTACAGCCACCACAAGTAGAAGTGAGGCCTGGTCCCGGGCTGGATGAATTCAGATTGGTAGCTCCACAAATTGGAATTGCAGTATTACAGTCATTATTTGTTTGAGATACTTGACTGCAATTAACACACCCCAATGTGATGTTCCAGCCATCTAAATTTGTAATTGCGTTTGAGTAAAAAACAAATGTCAAACAGCCACTGCTGTTTGTAGAAGTTATTGTCAATGGCAATGATGCAGACCAATTGCCGCAACCACCCCATAAAAATGGCGAGCCTTGTGTTGGACCATCTCTGATAATTAGAGCGTCATTTACACAACCTGATGAACTCTCAATAACTAAACTGTTAATGGTGGCAGTCATACATTTGCCAGGAAATTCCGGGCAAAAAGTTCTGTAAATTTCATTAATGTTGGGCGAATATGGATTTGCATTTCCGTCATCTACATAAGTTCCGGAGCAGGTGTTCACCATGCAGGCTCCGTTGTATGTCCCCTGTATTCCTTCGGTTGGATGTTCATAATAGCCGGGAATTTCAGGACAGTTAATGTAAAAAGAAACATTGGTGATATTGCTCGAAGCATCTTCGTTGTCGCAAATGAAATAGTAAGTAACACCTGAATCAAGAGCAAGAGGTCCAAAAGTTGCGCTACTGGCAGCGGTGCGACCAATACAAGTCCAACCAGTTGAAGTACAGCTTGTGTTGTAGGCAAAGTTGATATATTCTGCGCTGGGGTTTCCCGAAAGTGTCAGAAAAGTACCAGTGTTTTGGGTGGGGGTATAAGCAAAGATGGCTTCTTCGCCAGGTGCAGCATTGCCGCAATACTGGTTATTCCAATCTCCGCCTCCCTGGAAATTCAGTGTTTGTGTTTGACCGCAAAGAATGGTTGGTACGCTCGCGCAGGGCCCGGTTCCAAGTGGTTCATACACACAGAAATTGAAATTTCCAAATGAATTGTTTCCGTATTCCCAGACACGGATATAAATGGTTGTGCCTGGTGCAAGTCCGATCCGGTCTATTTTTGGCATATAATAACCGTTGTCGCTGTCGTCGTCGTCGCATTCAATCAGGGTTAGACCTGTGGTACAATCGCCGGAGTAAATGGCCATGGCAATATCGGTCAGACCACCGCTGGGTGTTTGTGTGTCGAAAATCAGATGGCCGGAGGCCGGAACAGTAACCGAAAACCACACATCGCCGCCCAGATAGTTGCCGCAGCCGGGGGCCGGGGGCACTGTTGGCGAGGTTGTAGGAGTTGCGCCAACGTTGGAATAAGTTGAAAAGGTGCATGAACTGCTTGCTGTGAGTGCAATGGCTCCGGTGCAATTATCATTGGCTGGCTGAGCAACGGAGACAGCCGATAAACAACAAACAGCGGTAATTATGGATATAAATCTTTTCATAGGCCCTCCTTTCTTTTAGTTCAAATCCGGAAGAACCGGGTCTTTATGAATCTGAACCGGTGGGTTTTGTATAATTTTCAACTCATCCTGCAGCTGCTGGATTTCGTCGTTGAGGGTTGCTTTCCGCACATTGTCGGCCGAGTTTTCGAGTTCGGTTTTCTTTGCACGTATCTGTACATGAATTTCATCTTCGCGCTGCGAATTTATCGCCGGAAGCGTTTTTTGTATCTGAACCGGCTGAACAGCTTCAGTCTGCATCTTCGATTCATTCGGGGCGATGCTTATCGTCGTTCCCTCAGAAACCACAGTAATGCTGTTCTGAGCAACCACGTCAGAACAAGCGAAAACACAAAGCAAAAAGACCCCCGTCCCAAATAACAATAGCGTTTTCATATGGCATATATTTTTTGAATGATATGAGATGCGAAATAAATCAGTCTACATAAGATTGTTTGAGCGCCGAAAAGTAAAAACAAGTCGAAAAAAAAATGATGTAAGTATTAAATAAAAGTCGCTAAGGCAGAAATAGTGAGGCGATAAAACACGTAAAGCCAGGATTACTCAGCTAAAAATAATAAATTTCAAGTGAAAACGCAAATATTGTGGACAAAGTTAACACATAAGACCTCTTTTTGTATGTTTTTTCTGAAAATATGTAAATGGTTGTATATTACTTAAATGAGTTTTAACGTCTTAAAAGACAGTTGGTTACAAGTTGATTTAATTATAATATTTTTATTGGGAAAAGCTATCTTGGTGATTATCAGTACGTGATATTTGGTATTATTTCGCGATAAATTTAACAAAGTGATTGGATTTTGCCACAATGGCTTAAGACGCATAATCCTAATATAGTGCGGATATCGCCACAAGGGCACGAATACACAAGTTTTTTTATGCTTCTACATTTTGCTGGCATTATTGCTATAATAGGATCAGGTCACGCGTCTGGAGACGCGCGCCCAGAGAGGCTGCGAAGGTTTTCGAGGAGATTCCGGCTCGCATGAACACTGAACAGCGAACAAGGAAGTGAGAATATCGAAGTAAAATTTCTCCTCACTTCATAATTCCTTGTTCCTTGTTCATGATTCGAAAGCTCCGGTCGGGAACTCAGTGGTGATGATTTATGTGTCTTCACGTAAAACGTGACAAGTGGTGCCTTGGTGGCGAATCTCTCTGTGCCCCTGCGCCCTCCGCGCGATATTTTCGTGCAATCTCTCTGCGGCTTTGCGATCTCTGCGCGAAATTCTCTGCGGCTCAGCGCAAAAAAAGCCAGGTGATTTCCCTGGCTTTTCAATGCTCTTGCGGTTGGATGAATTAATCGTCGGTTCTTAATACCATAAATGAATGCCGCGAAAGCCCTTTTACTTCAAAGTAATACGCGCCTTCTTCGAGATCACTCACCGGTAGTTTGAAGTGGGTTGTTGTAACTATTCCGAATTCCACTTCGGCTCCGGCAGAATTGTAAATCGTGTATTCCCTGTCAAGCAAAGTAGCGTCGCATGAGATGAACATGGCTTCGGAGGAGGGGTTGGGATAAATGTTGAGCCATGGTTCTTCGTTACTGAGAAAATCCACCGCAATTACATTGCTGAAATTAAATTTTCCGTCGAAATCGGTTTGTTTTATTCTGTAATAAGCCACTCCTTTCACCGGTTCCGGATCGGAATATATGTATCGGATAATTGTGTTGCTGTTTCCTGCTCCGTCAATGTCGTAGAGCGGGTAAAAATCGAAAGCATCTGTTGAACGTTCTATTGTAAAATATGCGTTGTTGCTTTCCGTAGCTGTTTTCCAGATGAGATCAATGGTGCTTTCATTCACTACAGCGTAGAAATCGAGAAACGAAACCGGCAACACTTCTGAACAATCGAACGAGGCGCCCCCTGATAGCTGAAAATCTATGGTGTAGGCGTTGGGCTCTCGTTTGTCCCATTCGTTGATCATGAGAAAATATTCTTCACCTGCCTTAATTTCCATTTCGGCCACCCACTGGTCGCCTGCTACGCCTTCTGCCATATCTCCGGCTTCGACAGTAAGCCCGGTTTTTCCTGGAGGAACATAGGCGGCATAACTGCAGCGGATCGGCATTCCAATATCGCCGCAGGCGTTGGACTTGTAAATGGCAAAATCCATATCGCTGTTGCCGAGCGGAGTTAGCTCTAATTCCATGATGCCTCCTGAACTCACTTTAAATCTGTACCATTCGGTGAAGTTTTCCGAAGTCACACAACTTCCACAGCCTTCCGATGAGGTTCCGGGACCCCATACCTCAGATGAAATTGTTTGATCATCGCAGATGGCTGTGTTTCTTGGACAATCGTTGTTGTACGAAGAGTCAGGCCCCGCAGGGCTTGGTACGCAGGCCAACTCGGCATTCCATCCTTCCCAGGTTCCGTTGGGTCTGTTGTTGGAATAGAATGTAAAGGTGAGGCATCCGCTTAGATGAGTAGAGCGAAAAATGCCGCTGGTGTATATCCCGGCCAGTGTAATTATTTTTTTATTGATGCTGTTTCCACAACCGGCCCAGATAATATCACTGTTTTGAGTAGGTCCGTTGCGAACGATAATATAGTCGTTGCAGACATTTGGATTTAAGGTGTAGTCAATATCGAGCAGGTTGAACGAGGCCTGAATGGCACTGTAAGGAGTGCCCGGGCAAAATGTGCGGTAAACCGAATTGATATTGTCGTTGTATGGATTGCCAGGCCCGCCATTGTCATAGTAAGATCCGGTGCAGGTATTCACCAGGCAGATGCCTAAATAAGTGTTTTGGATTCCGACCACAGGATGGAAATAGGGCCCACCCTCGGCTTCGGGGCACGCACCACAATCAAACGGACAGTTGTTGCAGGATTCCGACGAACCGCAGAAATAGTCGCCACAAATGTCTGTAAAACTTTCCGTCGCTCCTATATCAAATGTGCCCTCAGTTATGCTGGTCACACCCAGCCAGTAATATCCTTCGGTCAGCCCTGTAAACTGCACTGTGTCTGAAGATGAAGCACACACCGCAGAAGCAACAGACGCTGTTTGCCCGGTTGGTGTACATACGTAATCGTACATCAATAAATATTGCACATCGCTCATCGTGGCATTTTGCATAAATACATCCACCGTGTTGTTTCCTTCATCGGTTGAGAATCCGTACCAGACGGTGTTTCCGGAGGTCGCGCAGCCGGAACTGAAATCAGCCGTAGCCCCTATATTTGATTGCGATGTCAGGTATGTTCCATTGAGCGGAAGCGTTACTGCACTATGAATGTTATCGTTTGAGGTTAAACATCCGATCACACCTCTCCATCCAGCCAGGACGCCAATTTTATCAGAGACAAATTTAATAGTCAGGCAGCCACAACTGGAATAAACAATTTGAGGCGTTGCCCCTAAACTGAAAGTTTTGATTAACGGATCTGCGGTGCTTGGGCCATCGTAAATTGTCATTACATCTTTCAGTGCAATATTCAGCATTGTGAAATCGATATACAACAGTCCTGTGGGACTGCAAAAGGTCACAATATAGTTTTCATAGCCATTGTAGTTCCCGGTGGAATCGCCGGAGTCGTAAAAAGTGCCGCTGCAGGTTGTAACAGTATCGCCATCGAATAAATTAATAAGGTATTTCTGAGCGTGTAAACCACAACTCAACGACAGTAATAGTAATGTAAGGAGCGCTTTATTTTTCATCATCGCCTCCTTTCTTTGATTCATCGCGGGGTTCAACCACTGCTGTGATTTTTTCTCCCGGAATGGTTACAACAACTTTAATTTTATTTTCCGAAGCAACGTCTTCTGTCTCCGGTTTCTGCATTATTTTCGATGTCTGGAGAACCAGCCCGGCATCTGCTTTTACAGCATTTGCAGAAGTCTGTATTTTCATGGATTGAGTCTGATTGCTTATCCCTTGAGCAAGGATTGTTTCGCTCCACAAAAACGATACAGACAAAACGACTACAAATAGTAATGTTTTCATATTATATCCCTCCCACATTTTATTGCCTTAAGTTACAAAACATCACATATAAAGACAATAAAAAAATAGGCGAAAAAGTGTTAATTAACGACATAAACCAAAAATCGATTTCCGGTTATTGCATTGTGAATACACAAAAATGAGTTGGAAAGCGGATGTCTGAAATTATTTGTTGGATTTCAAATTAAATGAACGATTCAAAAATTAATTATAAATGAAAACAGCTGATTATTTTTAACAAAACCCTCTTCAGTCCTCATCTTTGGTGTGTTAAGACTGTTGGAAAATCATTGCTTTCGTTACGCGTTGCAAATAGCTGTCAGTAATCAACAATCAGCTCTGAGAAGGAGCTTTAAAGGCCAACCTCTCTGCGTCGCAAAGCGACCTGAGTGCTTTGTGCCGCATGCCTCATCATCTCTCCGACTTTTCCAGGTCACTGCGTGATTCTTGAAGGTCGGGAGCTAAGCCATGCCCTATGCTCTGTGCTTTGTGCCTTGCGCGTTGTGTCTCACGCGTTGCGCTTTGTGCTTTGTGCTTTGCGCCTCATGCCCTACGTCCCGCGTGTTACGCTATTGCATAAGCCGGTATTCTTTTTCCGTTTTATTCCCGGCCAAATCGGTGAAATCGACGCGGAGTATTTTCAGTGTGGTTTTTTTTGCCGTACTCAGCGGAATAGTGAAGGTGTCCGATTTTAAATCATAAGTCATCAGCGTCCATTCGCCGTTGATGTAAGCATTGAATTGGTCAATGTCGGTGCTGTTATCGGTAACCTGCAGTGAGATTTCTTTTTGCCATGTAAGTTTTGAAGTGGCGGGAATATTTGTTTTTGAAATCACCGGTGGAATAGTGTCGGTCATGAGTCGGAAAATACCGCTGCGATCAATGTCCGCAGTCATTTTACCATCCTCATTCATCGCGGGTTTCCAGACTTTGTCAATGTTTTTTCCGGATACTTTTGCCAACAGTATTTTTTCATTTTTTTCTTCCTTCGGAGCGAATGAAACGTGAATGGGTTTTATCAACGGAATTTCGTTGTAACCAATCTTCCAATACACGTCGGCACCTGTTCCGAATTCGGCCAGCAAAGGCTCGTCCAGGGCCAGATCGCTGTAAAAAGTCCCGGTATCGCATTTCACTGTCAGATGCTCTGTTGAGAATTCATGAAAATATTTTGTACAGATTACATGCTTTCCAACAGATGGCGCAACAATGTTGCCTTTTCGAATGGTGGTGCTGAAAACCGAAGGGTTGAATTCCGTATCGGTAGCTTTTACTGTGAGTTTGTGCCGAAGTGTGTCCGTCAGAATAATCAATCCATCGTTTGAATATTGTTTGAAAAAGCGCTGCCTGAGATGATTCCCGGTGTATGTTGTAACGATCTGCTTGTTGCTGTTTAATCCCGCATAATGATCGAAAACGCCGCGACAGGCGCCGGACTGGTCAAATGAAAAACGGTCGAAGTTGATACTCCAGATTGGAACATCATCAATCAGGACTTCTATAATTTGCGGCAGGAGCCGGTAGTAGGAAAACGACTGAAAATCCTGAACGTCGAAGCCCAGAAAAAACGTGTCGGGGACAATGATTTCGGTGGCCGTGGTAAAAATATTTCCTTTTTTTATTGTTTTGTAATAGGTTGCTTTTGCAGGCAGGAAGCCACCTGGCTGCATCCGGTAAATGCTGAGTTGACGAAACTGCGGTTCCATCAGATCATCGACAGGGATGAATTTGAGCGGGTTCACCGGATCATCGGTGGCGGCATCGCGTATTTCGAAGTGGAGGTGAGCACCAAACGAAAAGCCGCTGTTTCCTGCAATTCCCAGCACCTGTCCTTTTTTCACAGTGACGGTTCCGGCAGGAATCTGAATATCGGTTTCAAATACTTTGTTTGCGTACTGGTATTCTAAAACCAGCGAATCGATGAATGGTGCAAAGGAATCGAGATGGCCATACACCGATGAATAGCCGTTGGGGTGGGTGATATAAACCGCTCTTCCATATGACGCAGAATTGTAGCGCACACGCGAAACATAGCCGTCCCAGATGGAAAAGACATTCATGTTTGTCCGGTTTCTCACACTCACATCAATGCCTGAATGAAAGTGGTTTTTACGATATTCGGCAAAATTGCTTGTAAGCTGAATCGGCTTTGTCATTGGAGGATAGGCATTGCTGCTTACCTGTGTCAGAGCGACCAGTGCGTTTGTGAGAAAAATTAAAGTGAGGATATATCGCATAAAAAAAGCTCCATTGAGGAGCTAAAATTAATAAATTCGGGCCAGATTCTAGTTTTCAATCTGCTCGTCCCAGCAAAATTCTTTGATTAGGTCAAAAGCGCCTTTCAAACCAAGTTCAAAAGCTTTTTTCCAGTCAGCGCAGGCGCCTTCTTTGTCGCCGAGCTCGCCTTTGGCAATTCCGCGCAGGTCATACACCTCGGCATAGCCGGGTTGCATTTCCAAAGCTTTATTATAATCGCGGATAGCACCTTCAAAATCTTTTAAATGATATTTGCACAAGCCGCGGTAAGCTACAGCTTCTGCATTGTCAGGGTTCATTTCAGACACTTTGGTGAAAATCTGAATTCCCCCTTTGTAGTCTTTAACTGAAATACGATTGTATCCTTTTTTCAATAATTCGTACTCATCCTCAGATCCGGTCAGCTGACTGCTGGTCGTACAGCTTCCCAAGGCAATGAGTAGAATCATCAGCGGAAAGAGTAACTTTTTCATTTTTCTCAAGTTGGTAATGTCCCCGTTTGTACGATAACAAAAATATTCGGTTTCAAAATTACGAAAATTTCTGTATATGAAATCATTAAAATGTTATTAAAGTCAAAATCGACTGCTTTGGGGGATGTTGAGAATGTGTTGGTCGGTGAAATATAGTACAAGACCTAGGTCAGCCACCATGAATCATGAACAAGGAGCAAGGAATTTTGAAGGAAGAAGTAATCTCCTTAAATCATGAACATAGAACAAGTAATTATGAAGTAAGTTTAAAGTATCCTTCAACGTTCTCACAGCCTTGTTCGTTATTCCTTGATCAATATTCCTTCATAATTCTCACATCCTTGTTCCTTGTTCAATGTTCAGACGGTCTCAATAAAATATTTTCTACCTTTACTCGTTGTTACACACAAAACCAATCTGTGAAACGCGTATTCCTTTTTATTTCGATGCTGATGCCTTTGGCTCTCCTCGCACAAAACGGAGCCAACAGAGTGTTTCCTTTTCTTGAACTTTCCAATAGTTCCCGATTGACGGCTTTGGGTAGCAACATGGCGAGTATTCACGATAATGATGTCAGCCTTGTACTTGCCAATCCATCCTATATCAACGATTCGATGCACACGGCACTGGCTCTTAATTATACGGATTATTTTTCTGACATCAATTACGGCTTTGTTACTTATTCGCATACCGCAAAAAAGATCGGAAGTTTTGCAGCAAGCGTTCAGTATCTGAATTACGGATCATTTCAGGAAACCGATATTTATGGAAACACACTCGGTGATTTTAATGCTTACGATATGGCCGTCACCTTGGGCTGGGGCCGCAAACTGCATGATAATTTTTCTATCGGTGCCAATGCAAAATTAATTTATTCCGATTTGTATAAAGTTGTTTCATCAGGCCTGGCGGTAGATCTGGCGGGCAGTTATTTTAACGACAAAAAGTATTTCAGTGCTACGCTGGCTGTCCGGAACGCTGGTCGGCAGATGAATACTTACGTTCAGGGCGTTTCCGAACCATTGCCTTTCGATGTTCAACTCGGTGTTTCAAAACGATTGTTGCACATGCCTCTGCGGTTTTCTGTACTCGCGCACCATCTGTATAAATGGGATATCCGCTATAATAATCCTGCTGATGCCGAATACGACCCACTCACAAGTTTGATTATTGAAGAAAGAAAATTGAGCGCGTTCGGCGATAAGCTGATGAGGCATTTCGTTATCGGCGCAGAGATTGCTCCGTCGAAATCTTTTGCCTTTCGTATTGGATATAATTATCAGCGACGAAAAGAACTTACCGTGTCCTCGCGTTTATCAACAGTTGGACTCAGCTGGGGCTTTGGATTCCGTATAAAGAAATTCTATTTTTCCTATGCACGCAGCGCCTATCATTTGGCCGGTTCTCCCAATGTGATTACGCTCTCGACAAAGATTGATGATTTTTTGAATTAAGTCGTTACACGTGGAATTTATCCCGATGCAAGCGGGAATCGTTACACGTGGAATTTATTCCGCTGAAAGCGGAAGGCGTTACGGATTCTCAGTTAAATCTCTCTTCACACATTTCCACACCGGCGAACGAGTCACGTTTTACGTGAGCCTCACATCTGCGAAGCAGCACATCTTCACATATTTCTTCGCACTGGCGCGGATCTGTCATTCGTGACAGTGAGTTTGCGCGTTGTGCCGCATGCCGTATGCTTCATGCCTTATGCCCAGCCTCAAACGCCAGATACTGCTTATACGGGTCCTGATTGAATACATCACAAAGCTCGCTGTAGAGCGGTGATCCAGAGTTAGCCAGATATTCGGGTTTCTCAAAAAACAATTCAGTGGAAACTGCAAAATACTCGTGAATGTTTGAATAACCGTATTCACGCAGCAATCCATGACGCTGGTAGGGATTGTAGATCTCGAATTTTGCGCGCATAAAAACCGGTTTCAGTTTCATGAGTAAATGATGATAGCTCGCATCTTTTTCAATGATCTCAATCGCAAATGCATGAGCGAGCTCGTGCAGCCCAACGTTGCGGCCATCTGTTGCATCGCGAAGGCCTATTTCAAAATCTTCCCATGAAAGACAAATCATTCCGTTTACATCCACCTCCCCTTTGTATTGTCGCTTGGTGCGCGGGTCGAGATAATGTGCAGGAAAAACTTTTATTTTATTCAGATAGCCCAACAGACTTTTTTCAAGTCCAAAAGTAATCTCAACAAATGTTGCTGAAATCAGGATTACCTGTCTGGGGCCCAATATTAATCCGGCCTGCGGATAAAAAACGGTGCTGCGGTTAAATTTGATTACGCGCCAGATAAATTCCCGTTTCTTTTCCGGAGATAATGTTTTGTAATAATACATTTCGTTCAGCAGAATTTTATCAATGTCTGCTTCGTGACGATGCAGCGGTATATGAACGCCTTGTTCGGTTTCAGTATCGCTTGCTGTAAGAAACATGGAGGGAAATTTTAATTTGAGGTACATTATTCCCCCCAAAAAAACAGCAAATAAAATAATTGCACCGGCTTCGCTCATAAACACCTACAATAACGAATTTCTGAAGATATCGGGAAAATGCTCTTTCAGACTTTCGATATCGGAGGGAACATCTACGGAATGGCCACGGTAGCGGGTTTCAATTACCCTGATAGAATATCCGTTTTCGAGCCAGCGCAATTGCTCGAGCGATTCGGCTTGCTCAAGTCGCGATGGCTGCAGCTTTATAAGTTGCGATAACGTTTTGATGCGGTATGCATAAACACCGATGTGCTGACGAAACGGAAACTGTTCGAACAGAAACTTGTCGCGGCGCGGATTCCGGATGAAGGGAATTATTGACCGGCTAAAATACATGGCATTGCCCGAAGTATTTACAACCACTTTCATGCAGTTTTCCGAAAACAATGCATCATCCGAATCGAAGGGCCTTACAAGGGTTGCAATGTTTACTCTCGGGTCGGTGAATGCTGCTGCAAGCTGATCAATAATAGCAGGATCGATAAATGGTTCATCACCCTGAATGTTTATGATAACAGTTTCCTCATCGTTGGCATCTGCACCGGCCAGCAAAGCAGCTTCGAAACAACGGTCGGTTCCGCTTGGATGATTTGATGCCGTCATTAAAGCTTTCCCCCCAAACATTTCTGCTTTCTGGAGGATGCGGTTGTCGTCGGTAGCAATAAATAATTGCGACAACCAGGTGGCCTTCGACGCATTTTCAAATACCCACTGTATCATTGGCTTTCCGGCAATGATGGCGAGCGGTTTTCCGGGAAACCTCAGTGAGGCATAGCGTGCAGGTATGATTCCGATGAATTTCATATTAGAAAAGTCCGAAAAGTTCGGCATTTACTTTATCAATAATGAGTCCCAGGTCTTCCTTGCTTTCGTGAAATTTCACTTTCTCCACATCGATGATGAGCAGCTTGCCGTCTTTGTATTCGCTGATCCAGCTTTCGTAGCGCTCATTCAGACTTTTCAAATAATCGAGACGAATCGAAGCTTCATAATCGCGTCCTCGTTTCTGAATCTGACTCACAAGTGTGGGAACATCAGCGCGAAGATAAATAAGAAGATCAGGCGCCTTGATGAATGACACCATCAGCTCGAAAATGGATTGATATGTTGCGAAGTCGCGCGACGACATAAGACCCATGTCGTGCAGGTTGGGAGCGAAAATACAGGCGTCTTCATATATCGTGCGATCCTGAATAACGTTCTGTGCCTGTCGGTGCAATTCAACAATCTGGCGGAACCGGCTGTTGAGAAAATAAATCTGAAGATTGAACGACCAGCGCTTCATATCTTCATAAAAACTGGTCAGATAGGGATTGGTGTCAACATCCTCATATTGCGGAGCATATTTATAGTGTTTGGCCAGCAGCGCGGTGAGGGTGGTTTTGCCGCTTCCGATATTTCCTGCGATTGCTATGTGCATAAGACGATATTTATTTAATCAGGGTGCTAATTTCAGATTTTTATTTCAAAAAAAGAAAAAATAAATTGACGTATCAGTTATTTTTTCTGAAGAGGAGAATTTTTTTGTGAACTAGAATGGCGATCCATTGGGCCGAGACAGCTATTCCGCGAATGTCTTTAAGTTCTGTTTCAACAATTGCTTTTTCGTGCAGCCGGGTGTGATAGGCCTGGAGCGTATCGTTGAGTACATAGTACAATACATCTCCATCGAGCGACCAGTAATCAGCCGCTTCATTAAAGCGCAATTGCAGATTTCCGAACTGATCAAAAATATATGCCGGACCTTTTTTTTGTGCCAGCAAAACATGATCATCCGATTCCTGCAGAACGGTGGGTGAGTACATTTTTACATCCATCAGCAGCCCTGCGTTTGTTTTTGAAGTCACGGTCAGTTGCTCCGAAAATCGCACCAACTCTACAGTTGAAGATGTAAGTGTCCAGAAGGCGTTGTCGTACGAACTGCAAAGCATGGCAATATCACCAGTCTCCAGCAATGTGAAATCGATGGAATTTATTTTTGCAAATTGCGAGCTGTAGATATCGGCCACCTGCATGTCGCGATTGAAAACGATAATTTTGTATGGATTCGAAGCATCAATCTGCCAAACACTGCTTTTACCCTTGCGGCCGGGAATCGCTACCGGTGTTCCGGTGGTGTCGTATTTCAACATGCTTCCGTTGTCGAAAACAACATATATGGAGCCCATCGGGTCAACGGAAAAAGCAGCCGGTTGTTCAGTAAGAATGTATTCCCGCATTTGTTGCAGGTTCTGCGCGTGTGTTGAAAAAGCCGCACACAAAAGGAGTATATTGAATAAAATAAAAGGCCTCATAGGTACAATCAGTCAAAGATAATAATTTTTGAGGGAAAGATGAATTGACAATGATATTGATTTTTTTGTATTTTTGCACCCCGCGAACGAGTTATTGGAATATGAGATTGAAAATCTCAAATCGTATATCTAATTTCTCAAATCATTTGCCCGAGTGGCGGAATTGGTAGACGCGCTGGTCTCAAAAACCTGTGAGCGCAAGCTCGTGCCGGTTCGATCCCGGCCTCGGGTACAGATTATAAACAATAAGCCCATGTAATTTAGTTAATTGCATGGGTTTTTTGTATAGCTGCGGAAACATTGCGGAAACATTTGGGCAAATTCTGCCTTTTGAGGTGTTTTTTACCCGGTCAAATTTATTCTGATTGAAACATCAGTTGAAACATTTTTGGTGATAGCTGCCACCGCAGCATATCGAATTTGTCCAATGCCTTTTCAGTCTTTATTAATCTGATGTATCTTTTTGTCGGCTTTCCTTTGTATGTATAGGATTTCCGCTGCCGATGCATTTGCTGCAGCCTTTCTTCAGCTTCAAAATATGATTCAATGTAATAGCTTCGCTTTGTTAGCATCTGTTTGTTGTAATATATCCGATGCTTATATGCCTGCCGGGATTTCCAAATGTGGCTACCGTAGCATTTATATAAGATTCTGCACTTGCGGCCTGTTTCCGGGCAGATAAAATACAATACTTCACCCCTGCCCAAATTTGATTTTTTTGTGGTGAATGATATTTGCCGCTGATATCCGAAGCTTTCACCTGATGCCAATGTGATTGTATATGTTAGCTGAATCCACTTTTCAGCTGCCATGTAGTTTGTTTCAATACTGATATTGCTGCCATCAGTCCATTCGATAACTCCTTTGATTCTGCAGCCCTTTTTAATATAGCCTTGGCGCAAAAGTTTCGAAAGTTCGATTCTTAATACTTCCTTGGTGCATACCGATCCGGTTGTGTTTCTGCCCATAATAACCTAAATTCTTAAGGTTTGCAGCTGATTAGTGATGCATCAAATGAGCTGTATAGCTGTCCTGATGTGCGATGCAGCCACTTCATTCTGTTTCCGACTTTATCCAATCAGTATCAATAACAGGCCAATCCAAATCAATAACAGGCCAATCCAATGTAATTTCCGGCCAATCCATTTTTGGAAAGTCCCAATCCATCTTTGGAAAGTCGAATTCCACTTTCGGTATTTCCAAATTGATTTTCGGTAATTCCAAATCGAATCTGATTTCTTCAAATCTTGTTTCTTCATGCATATATTTTCTATTGTGTAGGGTAAGAAATCATACCCATTTGATTAGGGTAATAAAAAGGGTTAGGCTGTCCGGTGATATAACATTGCATCCTGCAGCAAGGGTGATAAATCGTATTTACTTGTTATATCAGTTGAAATTTGCTTCAGTAGCTTTCTTATTTGCGCCCTGCGGGCTTTTTTGTCATTTGGTGATAGTACTTCATCGGGTATCTGATTAAGTATGCCGTAGGCTAAATCTTTGGGTGATTTACCAATGTTTCCGGATACTTCAGCTAATGCGAGCATGAGCAAATTATCTGTTTTGAGGTGTTTTTTATTCATGGGTATTTCAACTGATTTGATGAAAGAAAGTCGGCTATATTGGTACAGGAAATTTTCTTCAGTCTTGCGTATGAAATCAGGCCGAAACAGATCAGAAAGAATGATTCCTGCACCCTTATTGATTGCCATGTGTGGCTTTAAATAGTGAGCCTCCACCTTTACCCAATCAGCCTTTCTGTCGAATCCTGCGGCCTCAATTTCATGCTGTGTGCCTTTGTCTAAATTCTGAAAGATCCTGGCCTTTGCATTATACATTTTTACTTTACAGGCCGAATCGCTGAAGTATCTGCCATTGTCATATATTACTGACTTCATGCCCTTGGCTGATGAATGAGCGGATATAATCTGATTTGCCGGCAGCGATGTATTTACGATTGCGCCAAATTCCATCACATCCACAATAGCATCGGATATTTTCACTTTTAATAAGTCTGCCATGTAATCCAGTCCGGTATTATATTCGGCCATCGTAATACTGAAGTTGTGGCCATTTACCCAATACGGCACACTGCCGGTGATCCGCATTAGTTTGTTATCCTTATTGTATTGTAGTTTCATTGGCTTAATGCCCGGGATCAGGTAGTGTTCACAATTACGGCTGCTTGCGATATGTTCCAAATTTGACAAATTAATATTATCTTTGTGCAGCTGTTTTGTTATGCCGATATAGTCATACATCGCATTCATGCAGTATCCCATTGAAAGGTGCAGCCCGATTAAGGATTGCACCTTTTGATTTTATATAAATACTCAAATGCTTCGGGCAGTTTCTTCAGCATACCCGGAAAGAAATGCAATTCGATTTCATCCCATGCGGAGGTGCTGCAATAAAGAATCACCAAATCACCGGTTTCCGATATCTTGCCGCTATTATTGGAAATGCCGATGCTGCCATATCCTATAAACAAGGGACAATCGGGATATTGATAAATGCTTGTATGTACATTGAAAGGATAATTCAGCTTGTATACTGCACTTTCTTTCTTGGTGAAAGTCGCTTTTATTTGGCCGACTGGCTTATGCAAATGATTTCCGGTCTGCCGTATCACTGCAAATGCATCCTGTGTAATACAAATTCTGTTTGGCAGTAAATCAGTACCGGATTGATAATAGTAACTTGTGGAGGTGCCGGGCTTCAGCTTGTATATGGCTGTGCGGTGCATTGCTGCGATAAAGTCATTTTTCATATCAGTATCCCTCCCGATTATTTAATGATATTACCTTGCATGAATGCATCCAAATCCGACCGCCTGACATAGATTTTTCGGCCAAATTGACTAAATGGCAATGCCTTTTTGTTTCGGTAATTCTGCCATGTTTTACGGCACACTCCCAATTCTTTCCGGGCTTGCTCACTTTCGAGCCATTCGGCCATGAAAGATTCTTTTTTATTATCAAAGATTGCCGACCGTATTAATTTAATATCGGCTTCGAGCTGTTGCAATCTTATTTCCGGGATTGCAGTAATTGAAATACTTGCTGTTTCCATATTGGTACTGGTTTTAATTGATTATTCCAGTACAAATGTAAGTCATTGAATATAAACAAGTTGATATAAAACTCTATTCTTTTTTAGCTGTTTTATATATTTTTTGTTGATAATTACTGATTAGGCTTCTAATATACTTAATGCCATCGGCTTTGGTTTCCTTTTCAATGCCATACCCATATAATAAAAAGAGATCATAGATAAAGCCTGCATTTTGATCGGAAATTATTTTGTTAGTGTTGGCCGATATTTCATCTGTCAGCAATCCATTAAGATCATTTGCAAATGCCGCTAAAGCTGCCCGGATATTCTTTCTGCCGGTTTTATTCGAATTCGGCTTGCTGTTTTCATTATAGTTTTCCAATTCTTTAATTATGCCATCCACAAATTTGGCACCCTTAGATTCCATGTATCCATCTATTAAATTCTGAATAAACATCGAATCTTTAATTGTTATTTTCTTTTCAATGCCACCATCCAAATATGATATCTGCATTGCGAAATCTTGGGTTTTTTTGCTTGATTCAAAGTAGTTTTCTAACAAATGGCAAAGCCGAATTAGTGTATTATTAAATTCATTTGTATATTGTATGCTATCATATTGGGTGCCCAATATTGTATTATTTATTCTGCTTGAATTAATGATTCCCATATAGATTATAACATCTCTTTTATAGGCCGGCAGTGCGTATGAATCAAATAGGCTTTTTGTTAGATATTCAAAATATTCCCATCCCAATTTGTACGCAAATTCAATGTAGCTTGCATCGACTTCCTGTGAAAAGTATTTCAGCAATAGATCCCGGGCAAGTTTGTTTCTGTCATTTTTCATTCAAATATCCTTTCCATGCTTTCATCCATACTTTCACTGTCGAATTCCTGTAAGTAAGTTTCCGTAATTTTAATACTGCTATGCCCTAACATCTTTGAAACATCATAAACACTGATGCCCTTTTGCCGGGCTATATTGCTGAATGAATGCCGGCTGATGTGAAATGATATCTTTTTTGAAATCCCGGCCAATTCGGCCAGTTTCTTCAGCTGCTTATTGATTGCTGCATTCTTTGCGCTGATATCCTTATACATCATTACTTGAATATCTGCCGGCAGCGATGCCCTTTCTTGCTCATTGCCTGCTATTGCATAAGGTGCAGCATTATTCAGCAATGGAAAGATATATTCATTTGCTTTTGATGCCTTGCGCTTATAAAATTTCAGAATTTCCAATGCTTTTGGCTGCAGTTTTATGGACTTGGTTTGTTTTGTTTTGGACATCTGATATCCCAACCTGCCCGCCTTGGAAATAGAATTCCACTTCAGCGACATTAAATCACCCGCCCGGATTCCGGCACAATAGAAAGAAAACATGAAGTAATTTCGGGAATGCCACATCGGGCTGTATTTAGCCAATTCAAGCCCATTTAAGACATCTATTTCTTCAGCTGTTAGCTTTTCTTTGGTGGTCTTGGTTTCTTTCGGCCTATGTACTAAAAATGGGTTATCTGCGGCATTCATCAGGCCATTATTTATTGCTTCATTTACGATTGATCGAAATACTATCAAATGCCGGGCTACGGTGTTCTTATGCAGCATGAATTGTGGCTGCCTTGAATTTGGCTGCTTTTTCAAATAGCTTTCAAATCCGGTGATCAGTTTTAAGGTGATTTCTGCAAAGGTCAAATCCTTTCCTTTAAGATATGCCTGCAATTTACTGATGAAGCTTTTGTATTTCTTGTAATTCCTATACCCGCCCGAATCATAGAAATATTGCGCCCGCATATTTGCGTACTGAAAGAATGAATCCGAATCACTGCCGGCAATTCTTGATATAATCACTTCGGGTGTGGCTATACCTGATTTTTTTATATCCCTTTGATGCTGCTTGGCCTTTTCAATTTCCTGTTCGATTGAATCATTATAGGCCTTGGCTTTTGGGTGTTCGGTAATCCATTTGCCATATTTGGCTTTCTTTAGAAAATACCTTGCTTTTTCTAACCTTATATCTAATTTCAGCTTTCGATGCTTTCTGTTTTGGGTGATCCGCAGATATAGATTGAATGTGCCATCCTTATTTGCCCTATCTGATAGCATCACATTGTATGTAATATTATCAGCCTTGGCCTTTTTAATTTCGCTGTTTGCCATTTTGATTTTCATTAAGTATCCCGATTCAAAGATACAAAATTTAAGGTCTGCGGAAACATTGCGGAAACATTATTTACATTTAATTACATTTTAAGATATTCTATTATCACTTCAGTATGAATATAAATATTATCTTTGCGGTTGTATATCAGTAATATAAGGAAATGCCAAATTTGCTTGCGAAGTAATAAAAAGTAATATTAGTATCCCGGCCTCGGGTACAGTAACAAAAAAGAGGATTTGCAATGCAAATCCTCTTTTTTTTCATAATGCGGGTCAGATTTTCAGCCCGTATTTTTGCTGAATAAATGTGCCGATTTCGGTCTCCAGCTGTTTCTGGTTCTTGTGAAAAACGATGAAATAAACAATCAGCGGAATCAGAAAACCAAGCAGGAAAATACAAAGCATGAAAAGCAATGTGCCTCCCATTGTTGGGAAACCGCCATTGATAACGACTTTCGATTTTCTTAAAAGGATATTCGCGCCGGTGCTACCGTTTTTGCGGGCCACAAGAAAATTCTTTGTCTTCACGTGAAAAGCATACTGCGGAAACTGGTTCTCGACATCAGCTTTCAACTGTTCAAATGTGATCTGGTTTTCAGGAATTTTTATTCTCATAGGTTTTGTGTTTGGGCCAAAGATAAAGAACAAATGTGTTTCTGATGCAAATGGCCTCGTGCAATAACAAATATTTATTGTGGGGTGGGTGTTGGAAGAGCTTTGTTTTTTTTCACTGCGTTGAGAAATCGCTATGTGATGAACAGCCAATCTCTCTGCGTCGATGAAATCGACCTGAGTGCATTGGCTAGTACGTGTCTTCCTCAACGCAGAGAGCTCGCTCCGCGAGTCACGTGACACAGCCGCGAGGCACTCAGGTTGAGGAAGGAGCTACTCCTTCACCACCCGGAAATACTCCGGGCTGTTTTGAGCGTCAACGCGTATCAGATAAATGCCTGGCAAAATATTCTGCAGATCAATGCTGAATGGCTCTGAAAGGTGATTGCAGCTGTATGCTGCTATGATTCGACCGGTAAGATCGCACAGATAAATGTTGGCTGGAACATCCTGGCTACCCACCACCAACACATTTTCCTGTGCGGGATTCGGGTAGGCGATAATCCCATTCGCGCCTTCATTGCAATTGACAGTTACCGGTCCGAAATATTCAAATTTTCCATCGAAATCCGTCTGCTTCAACCGGTAATACGATGTCCCCGACATGGGCTCCACATCTTCGAATTCATAATTGACCAGCTCATTGGAATTACCCGCACCATCTACTGTTTCAATTGACACCCAATCTTCGGCATTGATGCTTTTCTCAATGGTGAAATAATCATTATTGGTTTCGGTGGCGGTGGTCCAGGAGAGGGTTATTTTATTATTCTTGTTGAGAGCTGCCAATTCAATTATCTCAACTGGCAGTGGTCCGTTTGTAATACCGATTGCAAATTCAGAAAAAGAGGTTAATCCATTTCTTTGGGCATATCCAATTTCAAGAGTACTACTATATTCATGAATTCTTCCTGATGTCCCTGCAGTATTTAGAGTTCCGTTGCCATTTGTCCAGTCACTGCAGAGTGAGCTTCCATCTATTCGTTTTAATAATCCATATTTGTTATTTACTGGCACAGGGGCTCCTGTGAATCCATAAATATATCCTCGGGCATTATAGGTGGTAGAAGTTATTCCAGCATCAGGAATCACGCTCCACCATCCTTCGGGATGAAGTTGATTATAGTTTATTCCATCATCCCATGCATTAATTAATGTGCCACTGCAAACATCAGGATTAAAAACTGTGTTGAAATTCACTTTGATATTACATGGGCTTGCTGCAACAGATAATAACTGGATTTGAAAATGACGGTATTTCGGGTAATCACTTGCAAAAGTTGTTACATCTGTTCTGCCAACAGGGAACTCATAATACAGTCCCGAACTACAGGCCCTTTTCAAATTTCCAGAAACCCATCCTACTGTCGATGAAAAACCAACAGTATTGTATGTCAAAGACGAAGGAGTTGTGTTACTTAAATATAAAATATAAGAATTCGTTTTGAGAATGCCTCTGCGAAGCGACAATGTGCCACTAACATTAACATTATCGTTAATTGTCACTACATCCTCTCTATATAAATCCAGACTATTTAAAAATCCAGTTGATCCTCCAGCTGGCGAAAATCTTAAGAGAGGTTGCATGATGTTGACTGATGTGTTTTCAGAACTTACAGTTGATACAACTCCAGCAGTATTGTCTGCACAAATTGTTGAAGCCCCTATGTAGCCGTGAACAGCCAGATTACTGGAACTTGAAGTTTTAATATAGCTGTTTCCAGTATATTTGATCGTTCCGCGGATAAATAATTTGGCACTGCCAATATTTATGAAAGATGAAGTATTAGCGAGGTTTAATATGCTTGTTGAGTAACAATATGTTGAATACAATAAAACACATAATGCATTGGTGTTGCTAATTTTTAATGTGTGATAAGTTCGCTGTGAGTATAAACCAAAAGAAATGTCTGAAGTACCATAATACTCAACGGTTCCCCCATATGTTGAATTGAAACCGAAAAAGTTATTTGCAGCTGACCAGGTATTATTGGAGGGAATATAGGCAGTTTGCGATCTGATTAGTCCTGTTGAGGTTCCTGAGGTGACCATAATAAATCCGAAGTCAAAGTTGTAATAATTTGAAGAAGTCAATATTCCATTGCACTCAATGGTCCCATCCATTGGATTTGTTGTGTTTGAGCCGGTTCCTGTATAATTCAATTTTGCACTCGAGTGATTAATATTAACAACTCCTGTAGTTGAAACAATTATATTGCTTTTATTATTAATTTGACCACCGCCAATTCCTGCAGCTCCAAGGTTAAGTGTTCCGTTAACAACAAGTGAGTTTCCACTAGTATTGGTTAAGGAAATTGTTCCGCCATTTACATTCAAAGTTCCACCAGAATTAATTGTAATGCTGGAACAGGTAAAAGTTCCTCCTGTAATTGTGAATACTCCACCGCTGTTTATAACTAAGGCGCCAACGGTCCCATTTGTACTGCATTTCCAGGTCCCATTTACTGTTAATGATCCTGAGGTGTTTAATGTTGTGAGATTGTAAGTAACGACATGCCCTGCTGAAATCAACATACTGTGGCTTGTGCTTCCTGTTGGGAATAGTGCATTACAGCCAGTTCCAGTATTCCAATTACCAACAACACCTGGCCAGATCATTGTTGCGCAAGAAGTATATGTAGCTGCACCAGAGCTAAAACACAAGGCCATCAATATGCAAACCAATGTAAATTGCTTATGCATTTCTCTGACATAAAATGAAATAGCTCCTGTAATTTTCATAAGCAGATGGTTTTGAAGAGATTTTCTGGCAAAATCAATCCCACAAATATACACCCCCACCCACGCGCATGCAACACCTTTAACAATAAAGGTGGGTTACAAACGGTTAACAGAGCTTAAAAAAGTTTCAGGATATCGTTGAGGTTGGCCCAGACCAAAAGCGTGAGCAGAAGCCCAAACCCGATGTATTGGGCAATTTCGAGCACCTTTTCCGAAGGCTTTCGGCCGGTTATCATCTCAATGAGTACAAACATTACATGACCTCCGTCGAGTGCCGGAATGGGGAGAATGTTGAGCACAGCAAGCATGAGCGACAGAAAGGCGGTCAGATTCCAGAAGGCCTGCCAGTCCCAGACACCCGGGAAAATCTTGCCCATGGTGATGAATCCACCTACATTTTCATAGGCGCGCACATCACGGTTAAACATGAGCTTGAGCTGTTTCCAGTATTCCGATATCTTGGTGCCGGCTTTGCTGAATCCTGCCGGAATGGCTTCCCAAAAGGTGTAGTCGTGCGTTGCAATATTGAAAAAGCGGTTCAGGTCGGTCACAATCATCACTTCGAGCTGGCCTTTGTCGTTTACCTTGACCGGATAAGTCAAATCTTCGGTGCCTCTGAGAACGCGCAGCGTGATTTCCTGGTTTTTATATTTTTCAACTTCAGCTTTAAACTCATCATGGTAATGAATCAGTTTTCCATTGACTCCAATCACGCGGTCGCCTTTATTAATCTTTGATGCGGCATTAACGGAGCCGGGCACAATGCTGTCGATGATCATCGGCATACGCGGCATAATCATGTTGGCGCGCTCCGAATCGATCATTTTCTTTAGAAAGTCACTTGGAATATCCAATACTTTTTCGGTGTCATTGCGAACAACCGTCAGTGTTTTTGCGTTTTCAAGCAACATGTTGGGAACAATATCGAAAAAGTCTTCAATAACAATATTGTCCACTTTCATGATTTTGTCGCCGGTGCGAAGTCCGGTCTGCATGGCCAGTGAATCAACGGCAATACCATCCTTCAATTCAGCATTGGGCAAATATTTTTCACCCCAGGCTGCCAGCATAATTATGTAGATAAGTATGGCGAGAATTACATTCATCATAACGCCGGCTACCATGATTATAAAGCGCTGCCAGGCTTTCTTGCTGCGGAATTCCCACGGCTGAGCCGGTTGTTTCATCTGCTCCTTGTCCATCGACTCGTCAATCATCCCAGAGATTTTCACATAGCCACCGAGGGGCAGCCAGCCAATTCCGTATTCGGTATCGCCCCGCTTAAATTTAAACAGCGAGAACCAAGGGTCAAAAAACAGATAGAATTTTTCCACCCTTGTTCCAAACATGCGGGCAGTAATGAAATGTCCGAATTCATGCAGGATAACAAGAATTGAAAGACTGAGAAGGAGTTGAACGATTTTGATGAATATTTCCATTTTACTTGAGATTCAAAGTTTGACAATAGGCGCGGGTTTCGAGATCGAGTGCCAGATATTCTTCGATGCTGGCAGGTACACCCGCAGAAATGTTGTTGAGTGCAGACTCCGACATTTTTTGCATGCCGGTGAATGAAATTTTATTATTTAGAAAAAGCTCGACAGCGACTTCGTTCGAAGCATTGAGTACGCAAGGTGCGCCGCCACCTTTATTCAGCGCTTCAAAGGCAAATTGGAGGTGACGAAATGTGGTAGTATCGGCTTTTTCAAAGGTCAGCGACCAGATGTCTTTTATGCCTTCGGTTTGAAAAGGTGCTGGTATGCGTTCCGGCCAGGTGAGTGCATACAGAATGGGCAGACGCATGTCGGGGCGGCTCATCTGTGCTTTTACCGAACCATCGACAAACTGCACCATCGAATGAATAATGGATTGCGGGTGAATGACGACATCGATTTTTTCTGCCGGAACATTAAAAAGCCAGCGTGCTTCGATCACCTCAAACCCTTTGTTCATCATGGTTGCTGAATCGATGGAAATTTTATTTCCCATGCTCCAAACCGGGTGTGCAAGCGCTTGTTCACGAGTTACATTTTGCAGCTGATCCATATTGAATCCGCGGAACGGACCACCGGATGCTGTCAGAATTATTTTTTGAATAGTAGCCGACGATTCACCTTGCAAACATTGCATGATGGCCGAATGTTCGCTGTCGATGGGAATAATGGCAGCGCGGTTTTCGATGGATGTTTTTGCAATAAGTTCACCAGCCACAACCAGCACTTCCTTGTTGGCAAGGGCAAGTTTCTTTCCGGCTTTCAATGCGGCATAGGCGGGTGCAAGTCCTGAAATTCCCACCAGGGCCAGAACCACCGTATCGACTGATTCAACGGTTGCTGCCTCTGCGATGGATTTGCTGCCGCAGAAAACCTTGATATCGGTATTTTTTAAGGCTTCGGAAACAACGTCATATTGCGATTCGTCGCCTATGACAACCATGTTCGGATTGAATTCCAGCGCCTGTCGAATGAGCTCTCCGCCTTGTTTTCCGGCTGTCAGTACTTCAACTTCGAAGCGATCAGGAAATTTTCGGCAAACATCCAGTGTTTGCAGGCCGATAGAACCGGTTGAACCAAGTATGGCTAATCGCTGCTTCATCAGAAAGTAATATAATTTTCGGGGTTCACCGGTTGCAGGTTAATCCAGAGTTCAAAATGCAAATGAGGTCCAGTAGAATTTTCACCCGAATTTCCAATGACGGCAATCGGATCGCCTGCGCGGATGGTTTCGCCTTGCTTTACAAATAGCGAAAGATTGTGCATATACACTGAAATAACTTTTCCGGGATGCAGGATGATGAGCGTGTTTCCGCCGGAAAGAGTCCAGTCGGAGAAAAGCACCGTTCCTTCAGAAATGCTGCTGATAAGACTGCCTTTCGGAGCACTGATATCAATGGCGTAATGCCTGTTTGCAGGCGTATATTTACTTACAATACTTCCTTCAAGTGGAGTAAGAAAATAAAGTCCTGTGGCGTCTGTGTTTTCTGAAACAACGCTGCTGGTACTGCTTTCGGAGTAATTGGAATAATTGCTGACGAGAATATTTGAATCTGCATCGGTCAGAACAGCAAAGAAATTACGAAAATACACATCGCGTGCAACCAGCTCCTGTTCAAGACTATCGGATTTGAGCGAGAGTTCGTACACCATTTCCCGAGCTTCAACATTGCCGTAACCCGGGATGTACTCACGTATTGGAGTGAATGCGATCAGAAAAACGGTCAGGGTTATTAAAAGAAACGAAAGCAGGGCAAATACTACAAATACGTTCAGACGCGACAGCTTGAGAGAGAATTTTTCTTCAAAGGTGCTGTCATTCATAATCACAAGCCGGTATGGTATCCGCAGCTTGTGAAGCAGTCGTTTGAATGCATTGTCTTTTTTCATTTGCTTTTTAAGAAGAGGTGCAAATATCGTTAAAATTTTCCATTTGGGGCTAATCCTGAAACAATATCGCACAACTGCTTTATTCAAATTCATGCAGAAGTGCAAAACCGATATTCCATCGTTCGGAGGGAATCGCAGAATATGGAATCGTCGGTTTTGCTGCAAACATAACGATTCCATATCCTCTGGCTCCTGCGTCGCCATCAGACGATGGAATATTATGTTTGCCTGAAAACGATCGATATTTTTTTATTGGCTTTCGCTACCATCCGACATCTCTTTCAATTTCGACAACACGGTGTTAATCTCCGTTTCGGTGTTCAGCAGCCGCTTGCGGCAGAACTGAATCAACTCGGCAGCACGCTTTACCTTAACAATCAGCTCATCCGGATCCGGGTTGTCGTTTTCAATGGCGTTCACAATTTCCTCAAGCTCCGCCATGGCTTCGGAATACTTTTGTTCACTCATTTTTTATCTTTTTTATTTTTCTGAACAATGGATTTGACGCGGCCGTCAAGAAGCACCGTTTCAATTTCGCTTCCGTCTTTAAGAGCTTTGCCGCTTTTCACAATCTTACCTTCATGCAATGTGATGGAGTATCCGCGACGAAGAATATTTTGCGGATCGAGCATCGTCACTTTGCTTTCCAGAATATCGAGTGTTGAATTATTCTTCCGGATAAAACTCTGAAAATGCTGACTTAGCGATGAGTTTAGCATATCGGTGCGGTGCTGTTGTGTCATAATAACCCGCTGTGAAGCCGTCCGGAGTTCAGCAGCGCTTGAATCAAGTTTTGTTGTTGCAGCTGCAACTTTCTGAAATGATTTCTGCTGAATAATGTTTCCGGCCTGCATCAGAAAGTCTTTTTGTTGCTGAAATTCTTCGCGGGCGATTTCGGAAACCGATTGCGCCAAATCCTGTAAAAACTGCTCTTGTTCGGCTATAGTCATAAGTGCTTGAGCGCTTAGTTGCGCAGTGAGATCCTGCAGTCGCATCAGTTGTTCCGAAAACTTTCCGACAACAAAATAGGCTACATCGGTCGGTGTAATCTTGTTTGTATGTGCAACCATTTCGGTCACCGTTTCATTCGTTGAGTGCCCGATTCCAGTGATAACCGGCAGCTGACATTCGCACACTGTGCGGGCCAGCGCATAATCGTCGTAGCAGTCCATTCCGGTGTCATCGCCGCCGCCGCGAATGATGAGAATGGCATCGAATTCATCAGCGCGCTTTCCAATCTGTAGAATTCGCGACGCAATGGTTTCGGCTCCGCGAGCGCCTTGCAGCACTGCTGTAAATAATGTCATTTTTATTTTATAGGCGGCACCTGCTGTGAAAATAATATTTTTCAAATCGTGCATACCCCTGCTGGTAGCGGCACTGATGATGGCCAGTCGTCCGGGAATTTCAGCAAGAGAAATCTGTTTGTTTAAAAAAAACAGCTCCTCTGTTTTCAGTTTTTCAATGGTTTTTTTGCGTTCCATCGCCATCTGACCGAGCGTGTATTGCGCGTCGATGTCAATGATGCGGAGCCGCATTCCGAATTGTTCATGAAATCGAATTTCGGCGCGAAACAAAATCTCAATACCGTCGGAGAGTGTTTTGCCAGTGACCTGACGAAAGTTTGTGGCAATTCGTTGCAGGTCGTCGGCCCAGATCATTGATTGACATTTGGCGGTGACTTTCCCATTGGTTTTTTCCACCAGCTCCGGAAAAGCATGGCCCGATGCCGAATAGTGATTCAGCTTGAGCATGTCGGCTTTGATCCATATCGGCATCGAAAACTCACGGGCAACAACAATCCGAACCTGCGACAGAATCTCGCTCAGAGTCAGGAATTTGTTGGTGTTGTTTGCCGCAGGCATGTAAATTAAATTTGTTTGTAAAGATAGCAAATTCTCAAGTCAACAAAGATGAAAAATATCAGGTCCGTACGGTGATGTTAGGTTCAATCTCTCTGCGAGAAAATCCTCAGCGTCGTTGCAATCTCAGCGCGTTGTCTTTTGAGCGATGCAGCGTTTTCTTCAACCTCTCTGCGACTTTGCGCCCTCTGCGCGCGATTTTCGAGCGACCAACTGAATCAGTCTTCATCGCAGATGAAGGGTGATTCTATTAGCGTTAATCGAAGGGTTATATCGAGTAATAAAAAATGATTTTCGCGTGAATTTGCGTCATTCGCGGAAGAAAGATGTTTGTGTCTTCACGTAAAACGTGACACGTCGTGCCCTTGTGGCGAAATTACTCTGCGTCTGTAAAGTCCTGATTTCTCCGACGTGGCCCAAACCCTGAATCGCTGATCAGCTGCTGCATTTCATCAGCATGCATTCGATACGATGCGCCGGCCGATGACACTACATTTTCTTCAATCATGATGCTGCCCAGATCGTTGGCGCCCGCATAAAGACAAACCGCAGCCGTTGTTTTTCCTACCGTCAGCCACGATGCCTGAATGTTCGGAATATTGTTCAAAACCAATCTGGCCGTGGCAATCAAACGTATGTATTCAAGCGGTGTTGGAAAGTTTTGTACCAGTCCTTCTTTCATGAGTGTCGTATCTTTTCCGTAAAACGGCCAGGGAATGAACGATAAAAATCCAGGCGCACCTGTGGGTTTTTCTTTTTGTAAATCTCTGATACGAATCATGTGCTCAATGCGCTCTTCTATGGTTTCCACATGACCAAACATCATGGTAGCTGATGTAATCAACCCAAGTTTATGTGCAGCACGCATCACTTCAATCCAGCCATCAGCGCTGATTTTAGAAGGTGATACAATCTTCCGCACGCGATCACTCAGTATTTCAGCTCCGGCACCCGGAAGGCTGTCGAGGCCTGCATTCATCAATGTTTGCAGAACTTCTGTGTGTGACAATTTTTCGGTACGCGCCATAAAATCCACTTCGGCGGGACTCAATGCATGTAATTTTAATTCCGGAAATGCTGATTTCATCCAGCGAAATAGATCACAATGAAATTGCAGATCCAGCGCAGGATTCAGGCCGCCCTGCAACAACAATTGATTGCCGCCAAGCGCAAACAATTCGCTGATTTTTTTGCGGTATTCATCTCGTGTTGTAACATAAGCCGAAGTACTGTTTTTTGAGCAGCTGAAGTTGCAAAACCGGCATCCGGTGATGCAAATGTTGGTGATGTTTACATTACGATCGATGATCCATGAAACTTCATTTTCAGGATGTAGCTTCATACGCATTGCATGCGCAGCGACCATCAGCTGAGGAAAGGATGCCTGTTCATAAATTTGCAAAGCGTCTTTTGGAGAAAGTTCTTCTCCATTGAGTGGCTTTGCAAGCAAGGTAGAGCAATCGGTATGCATTTATTTTTTTGTAAACCAGTTGGCTGGTATGAATGAATAACTGGCGGTAAACTGTGCGAACATATTGTTGAGCGAGTAATCGATTTTTTCGTAGTCATCAACAAAAACAGATTCCATTCCGAATGAAATACGGATGTTGATATCGATGCGGTCGCTGGCTTTATAGGTAGTGCCTATCAATGCTCCGTAATCGTATTCTCGAGTATTTTCGGCAAAATCAAGCACTTCTTCACGTAATGCCGGATCGTAACCGACATACCCGGTAGCTGTTGCATGCGTCTCTGTCTGTGCAAGCCAACCATAATATCCACCCACCATTAAAGACCATTTTGACTGACCGATTTTGTACGACAGCAACAAAGGAAATTCAAGATAATAATTATCGAAAGCGCCTTCAGCAGTGCCATTGAAGAATGTTTCCACATCAAGCCAGACATCGGGATACAAAGGATGCTGCATATGGTCGGTATAAGACATGCTGTCGAGCGGAGTGGTGAAATGAGCTCCTTTGCGGTTGTACAGTATTTCTGCCTGAATGCTGAATTTTTCTGAGATTTTGTAATTGACAAAAACGCCCAGATTATGACAGGCGAGCGGCGTACCTTTGGCGCCTTCCGGAATGTTGCCAAGAGGCAGCGGAGCTCCGATGTTGAATCCGATTTTTGGCCCAATGGTCACATCCTGTGCCGACGAATAATTCGGCAAAAAAAAGATACTTAAGAAGGCAACAAAAAAACGCATTATTTGACCAGTTTGCCGCTGAAGGTTTTTTCTCCTTCAACAATTTTGTACAGAAATATTCCGTGATTCAAGAAGTCTGACGACGTCTTGTGATTGAGCTCAGAAGTTGACTTTTTGTAAATTAAACGGCCCGAAACATCGTACAGAAAAATGCTGCGATCAGCATTCGTTCGGAAAGAAAAAATCCAGTTTTCGCCATCGTTCCAAACTTTGCTGAAGGTATTGTCTTCAGCATATCCAACCGGGTAAACAAATTCCACATCGTCAATCATCAACGTGCTTCCAATGCCGCCCTCAAACAGATCGCCGTATTTGCTAGATGCAAAAACCACAGAAACAGTATCGGGCGTTGTATTAGAATAATATATAAAATCAAGATCAAACAAAGTGTAAGAAGATGCAATATTGGCTGAATACATTTCAGCTCTGGCGATTTCCACTCTTTGCATGCCGTCCCAATAGGAAAGGATGGCGTAAATGGCGCAGGTGTCCGGAACAGTGGCGCTTCCATTGTTGTAATTGGCCGGCGTATATTTGTAATATCCCTTAATAGATTTCGGTTTGTCAGTAAACGGAACGCCCCGCAGGGCCTGCGAATTGAATCCATCAGCAACAAATGTTCCTGTGAAAAGATTGCCGGCAGCAGGAACACCAAAAATGCTTTTTGTTTCAAGATGTGCCGCATAGCTTCCACTATTGCAGTCTGAAGTGCGTTCGCAACAGAAATCATTAACAATGGTAGTCGCAGCATTTGAGTTGGCCCAGAAACTTGTTGGCTGATTTTCCCAATAACAATTTGAAGGAAACATTACATTGTAATAATTCTGACTCCAATTTTCGAAATCCATTCCGGCGAGCTGGGTATTCTGAGCTGATACGATGTTTAACAGAGTCAGGAAAAACGCAGTGGGTGCAGAGAATAGTATAAATTTCTTCATGCCGTTTTTTTGCGAAGATAAAAAACATTTATAAAATCACGGCAAATTGCACTAATCTCAGAAAGTCATCCGATTTTAATCCTGTCTTTCAGAGTCTTCAATTTTACACAGTTTGTCCATGACATAAATGTTGATGAGCCAGTAAACGAAAATGAACATAAAGCTATATATCGCGTCAGTAATATAATCAAAAGGAGTTGAATCTAAGCTTGAAACCTGGTATGCGAATGCTACTGAGCCAAAAACGGAAATTATAAATAGGGCAATTATACCAATGGTTTGCTGTCGGATTGTTGTAAACTGATATTTGCAAAAAACAGGAATAACAATAAGTATTTGAAAAAGAATAGCAATAATAAGGCACAATGGGGCATAATAAAGGAAAAAATGTTTGTATCCTAGTGAAAGTGCGTGATTCTGGCCAACAATTATGAAAAACAAAAGCAACATCAGAATATTGGCGAATAATCCTGCGACTACCGGAAAAACAACCTTTATGGCTTTCTCCATTACTTCAGAACCCTTTTTTTGTTGTCTGTTGTCTTTTTCTTTCATTTCTTTTCTCACTAAATTGTCGATATTGATTAATATGCAAAGTTCGGTATTATTCATAATGGCAAGGGTCAGCCTAATGTTATTATCGACAGAGTCTCTAGTTTTACAAAAGGTTTATACAGGAATATTTGACAAGCCTTAATATTTAGTATTTTTGTAAAAACAAAAATCATGGAAGTCAAAATTGGACTATATCGCCGCCGCACTGTAGTAGGCACTACCGTTTATCTGACCGATTCGCCCGAAAGTCTGCCTGCCGGCTTGTTTTCGAAGGAGGAAAAGGCGTATATGAAAACCCGGCTGCGAAAAGACAAAGCTAAAATTGTGTATTTCAACCGACTTCCAAATTTGGACATTGTGGCTTTTATTCCTGAAAAAATCAAGCAGGAATCGGATCTTGAGAAGCTTCGTCGCCTTGGTAACGATGTTGTAAAAATCACGAATAAGGAGAAAATTCAGGAAATATCGCTGGATGTTTATCTCGAAGAACAAGCGCTGACGCAATATTTTCTGGAAGGAATGCTGCTTGGCAATTACGAGTTTCTGAAGTATAAAACAAACAACGAACCCAAGAAGCACCTTAATTCAATTTTGATTCGCCAGACAATGGTGGAACATGTTCATATATTTGAATTGATGCGTATGCATAATGCTGTCTCTTTTGCTCGTGATCTGGTGAATGAGATTCCATCGGCGCTTACTTCTGTTTCGTTTCCTAAGCAGATTGCTTCTTTTCTGAAAGATGTTCCGGTGAAAGTTGAGGTACTTTCAAAACAAAAAATCACAGCGCTGAAAATGGGTGGATTGCTTGGCGTAAACAGGGGCAGCGTTGATGAACCAACTTTTACTATTTTGGAATACAAGCCCAAAAAACATGTCAATAAAAAACCATTTATTCTCGTTGGCAAAGGGGTAATGTACGACACAGGCGGACTGAATCTTAAACCCGGCGCTTCTATGGCCGATATGAAATGCGATATGTCGGGCGGAGCTGCTGTGGCCGGTGCCCTGCAATTAATTGCATCCATGCAGCTGCCGGTTTATGTGGTCGGACTGATTCCGGCTACCGACAATCGTCCGGGAGGCAATGCCTATGCGCCTGGCGACGTGCTCACTATGATGAACGGAAAAACGGTCGAAATACAAAACACCGACGCCGAAGGCCGTCTCATTCTCGCCGACGCACTGGCCTATGCTCAGAAATATGATCCGGCTGTTGTTATTGATATTGCAACTCTCACCGGAGCCGCTCATGCTGCTATAGGTCATTATGCCATTGTTGGTATGGAATCAGGAGCCTCTGGTTATTTCGAACGTCTGCATGCTGCTGCTGAAGAGGTTTTTGAACGTATTGTCGAGTTTCCTTTTTGGGATGAATATGCCGAACAGCTTAAATCGAGTGTAGCTGACATGGCCAATATCGGAGGCAAGTATGCCGGTGCCATCACAGCAGGAAAGTTTCTCGAAAAATTTACCGACTATCCATATATCCATCTCGATATCGCTGGCCCTGCCTTTATGGAAAGCGCCTGGAATTACTGGCCACAGGGCGGAACCGGTGTCGGCGTGCGGCTTTTCTATCAGTTCCTGAAAGACGAAGCGGAGCGAAAGAGATGATATCAGATATTCGATTTGCTCCCGACCGTCCAGAGTCACGAAGTGTCCTGGAAGAGTCGGTGAGAAGAATAACCAGAACCTCCAAATTTTCCAGAATATGAAATATCTTTCATTTTTTCTTCTGCTTATTTCATTTAGCGCAACAGCGCAGAAACCCGCCTATGTGCTTTCAAATCCTGCGGGTAAAGAAGTTGGCTGGACAACATTTATTGATCAGCTCGCTGTTGCCGACATTGTATTTATCGGCGAATACCACAACAACCCGATCTGTCACTGGATGGAATATGAAATTACTGCGGCGCTTCACGAAAAGAAGGCCGGAAAAATTATATTGGGTGCCGAAATGTTCGAAACCGACAACCAGCTATTGCTTGATGAATATCTGGCCGGCAAAATCAAACAGAAAAATTTCGAGGACGAAGCAAAACTGTGGAATAATTATCAGACCGACTATAAACCACTGATTGAATTTGCCAAAGAAAAGAAGCTGACATTTGTAGCTTCAAACATTCCGCGCCGCTATGCGTCGATGGTGGCTGCAGGCGGATTTGAGGCACTTGATTCATTAAGTGCTGACGCAAAAAATTTTATGGCAACATTGCCCATGGCCTACGACGAAAATCTGAATTGCTATAAAAGTATGATGAGTATGGGCGGCATGGGCGGAGGTCACGCAAACGCCAATCTGCCAAAGGCGCAGGCCGCCAAAGATGCAACCATGGCGCAATTCATTCTGCAGAACATGAAACCCGGACACACCTTTATTCATTATAATGGCTCTTTTCACAGCGATTACGGCGAAGGCATTGCATGGTATATTAAAAAGAAAAATTCTGCTTTAAAAATCATAGTCATCTCCGTTTCAGAAGTGGATGACATTCTGAATCCCGCTCCGGAAGACCTGAACAAAGGTGATTTCACCATTCTTGTTCCGGCTTCGATGACGAAGACGTATTGATAGTAGCCTCCTAATAATTCACGGGCTTCATATTTTTCACTACAAACATTGATGAATAGAATAATAATTTTTACTGTTTCTTTATTTGTTGTACGTTTTTTAAATGCTCAACCCTGCGCACTTGAATCTGAAATTGCTGTCCTTAAAATGAATTGCAGCACTCAGAATAGTGCTTCGGATAGTGTTCTGCAAAACTTGAACAAACTTAGTTTTTTATATATAAAACATGGAAACATTGACGAAGCAGTATCACTTAATGATTTTGTAATCAAATCACTTTATAAAAATGGAATAAAAGTAACCCCTGCATTGACTGGAGCATTGGATGTTAAAGGTCACATTTTATATTCTGTGAATGATATTGAAGAAGCAAAGCGTGTGTGGGAACTTTCCTTATCAGTTAAGCGCCGTTTTTTTTCAAACAGGAAAGGCCTGCTTGCCGAAAGTTACAGTAATCTGGCGCGGTGTTTTAATTATATGATTGCCATCGACAGCGCCATGATTTATTCATCAGAGGCAGTTGAGCTAATTAATTCATGCTCCATTGAAGAGCGTAACAAAGTAAATGCTCCGGAGATTTTGCGGACATATGTTTATGCGTACAAAATTTATTATATGCGCGGTAATGAAAAGAAAACTTGTATTCAGGTAGCAGCAAAACTTGACTCTATCGCCGCAATACCGCACCCATGGCTGAATTATTACCTGCCTGATTTTATTCATGACAAGGCAAATGCATTTACTGACCTTGCCCTTCATTTTCGTGATGAGCCTTCCAATAAGAATCCCGATCGTGCATTTTCTGAGTATTGTTATATCAGGGCACAGGAACTTTATGACAGGGAGTTGTATCTTAGAAACAAATTCAATGACAACCCAAATCCGTTATCAACACTGTATTTCACAAAGGCGCTGGTTCAAAAGTATACTTTTGGGAATACGATTGACAATAATTTGAATTGCTTGAGTTATGCGAACCAATCAATTCAGATTCTTAATGAAAACAATGTGTCAGGGAAGCTTGACCGTATGTTTTTTAAAACAGGCAAATTGAATGTGATGATGTTTAAGAGTGATTTTCTTATCAATTTATATCTTCTTCAAAAAAAGAAAGAACATTTGAACGAGTTGTATGCAAATACTTCAGCTGCATATGAAGTATATATTGACTTAATTAATAATCTGAAAACAGACAAACTGGGATCTGTTTTTGAAGTGTATAATTTATTTCAGTTTGATGCTTTGATTTTTGCCGAACTGGAACTGTACAAGTTAACCGGCAATAAAAAATATTTAACGGATGCTTTTTGCCACAGTCAGCAATCGAGATACCTTGATTTGCTTGCTTCCCGGAAGGAAAAACAAAACAGTAAATACAACGAACAATATTTTATTGATGGGATACAAAAAAATATTTTTTTCACTAAATATACAAGGCATGTTTTTCTTGATTATTATTCATCATATTATAATCCTTTCGTGATATTCATTGTGTCAAACGGGGAATTGAACTATTATACCGGAACAAAACCCGATTTTTCTGATTTGTCTGTACTTGCCAATCCTGAATTTATAAACGACACACAAGATTCGGTTTATATTGCTTTGAATTCATTATACAATTCATTTATAAAGCCTGTTTGCGGATATATGATTGGGAAACGATTTGTTCACATCTCCTCTAAGGCTGATTTTTGCAATGTGCCGTTTGATGCATTACTTCCCGATTTAAAAAATAAAAATCATTTTTTTGGTGATGAATACAACATTCAGAATCGCTTTTCCTTATTGATTAATCCACTATTCAGAAAGGACCATTTCGATAGTAATGTAGCGGTTTTTACGGTGAATCCAAGTTATAAGAAGTATCCTGACTTATTGTTCAACCGCAAACTGTGCGATGATTTAAAACATCAATACGATGCTGTTTCGGCAAATCATTTAAAGGAAATTGAAAATTCGAATCCCTATATTTTACAGATAAGTGCGCATGGCTATTTCGATAGCTCGATAATGAAACCAGCATTGCTACTTAATGATTCAGCTGTTGTGACGTATAGTGAAATTGAAAATCTTTTATCAACGCCAATAATTGCCTGCTTGATTATGTGCGAAAGTGGGAAAGGCGTTTTAAAAATGTACGAAGGCTCCGATAACCTTGGACGTAGTTTTGCAGTAAACGGCACTCCTGCTGTTATCACTTCTTTATGGAAAGCTGATGATAAGGCTTCTGCTCTGATAATGTCTTCATTTTACCGCTTTCTGAGCGAGGGATATCCCGTTCACGCAGCTTTGGTTGAGGCAAAAGCTTTGTTCAGGAAAGAACATCCCGAAATGGCTCATCCGTTTTACTGGGCTTCGATACAATGTACAGGCGATAATCTGACTGTTTCATTAAAGAGTACTCAAAGGAAAAATCAGTATTTTGTGTTAGCAGCCGTAGCGGGATCGGCTGTGCTGGCTGGATTGCTGTTGCTGGTGTTTTTACGCCGACGGAAAAAGTTGAGTCAGAATAAGAAATAAAAATCCGTTTTATTTGTTGAAATACTCTTCACACAGCAATGCTGATGCACTTTTACTGAATGAGTGATGCGGATTGTTTTGAATTTTTTCAAGACTTATTGCCGCTTCTGCTTTTTTATCTTCAGCTACCAGCGTTAAAGCCAGCCACCATTCCGCTTTTTGATTCCAAACAGATTCCTTTTCCAAAAGAAGTTTTTTGAGATTCTTTTCGGCCATTGAATAATTGTTTGTTTCAAAATGACAGAGGGCGGAAAAGTATAACAAGGTGTCATTGACGGGTTTTTTGCTTAGCATTTCGTTGAAATTGCGCCCTGCGGCGGAAAAGTCTCCCGACCGGAAAAGATTCATCGCCTCGTTGAAATTAATATTTGTAGTATGATCCATCAATACCGGCAAACCTGGCTCGGAGGGTTTGTATTTCGTGGCCAGTTCTATGGTATTTGATTGATTACTGCGCAATGATGGATACAGGATGGCAAACAAAGCGAGCATAAGTATCAGAATGGCAGCTGCACGAAATACGATACGCCGTATAGGCTTTCTGTTGCCGCGCTTGTCGCTGAATCCGGCTTCTTTGTTTTTTAATACCGACCTCAGATTTTTCTCGTCTTCTTCTTTAATCTTGTCAATTAATGTGCGCAATATTTCAACATTGGTTACCAACTCTTCGTCAGCAATCATGCGTTTTTCAAATGCCGCTGCTTCCTGCTCCGTCATCCGGTGCAACAGGTATGATTCTGCCAGTTCTATGTCTTTTTCTTCATCCATCATAATACACTCAAACAAACCAACAGAATTTTTTTTGCTTTTAATGACAAGCGTTTCAGTATATCAAACTTTCGCTTGCGAAGGGCTCCTTCGCTAATGCCCAGATCAGCAGCAATTTCTTTCAGAGGTTGCTCCTGTATATAATATTGATCCAGAATCACCCTTTCCTCTTCGGAGAGTTCGGTCAGAAACGCTCCCACCTGTTTTTTTATATGCTCCGAATTGCTTTTTGTTTCCATCAGATTCACATCGCATGTGTTCCCATTAATCAATTCGTGCGAACAAAAGTTACCATGCAGGAGCTTTCTTTTCTGCAGGTTGATTAGTTTGAATTTGCCAATCGAAAACAAATAAGTTTTAACCGAAGAATTCATCTCCGTCAAACGTTTGTCTCTGATATTTTCATACAATGCAATCACGGCTTCCTGAAAAGCATCGGCGCATTCTTCTTCTGTGCAGCCCGATTTTTTGCAGCCAAAGCGTATGAAATCGTTTCGGTATACGGCATACAAATCGCCGAAAACAACATGGTTTCCTGCTGTAATAGCTTGCTGCAATATGTGAAACGACACCTCCGGATTCATTGTCGCAAACTTACGTAAAAATGTGATATACATAGGTTGCATTTTCGATTATTAATAATCTTTATTCTTTTGTATCGCGAAAAAGTTCAAAACGTCTATTAAATCAATCATAATCAGAAATATACAATATTTATTACGCATTGTAACATTTACATTTTTCGATTGATTAATACGGTATAAAACCAAAAAACGCGGAAGCCGAAAAGCGGGAAGAGAGTAGGCATGGATTAAAATAAGAGAAAAATGAAAAAGAAAATTTTGTTTGGATTTGCTATTCTAATCATTTCAAGTTTGTTAGTTTTTCAAGTTGGCTGCTCTGGAAAAAAATCAAACAACAAAAGTTCTTCAGATTCTAAAGTCACTACAGAATCTAGCCAATCTTCTTATGATTGTCCTCATTGTAATGGGTCGGGTGAAAGAATAAACAATGTAACAGGAGAATATACAACTTGCTCATCTTGCGGTGGAGATGGAAAAGTTACTAAGGAACAATATGACCATTTAAGTAAATAGTAGTGAATCAAAATTTTAATAATAACAAAATGAATATGAGAAATAGGTTGGCGTTTGTTTATGTATCCATTGTTATAATTGGCCTTTCTGCATGCGGGCCAAAGGAAGTAAGGAAGGCGTATGACTGCGAATGTGGCCAGGATGCGTGGAAATATATTAAAGGTCACGAATATGGGGATTTTTATAGAGCATGGGGATATCCGTCAGGGAAAAGGGAAACTCACAATGCTGATGGCGACAGACAAGTATTGTATACGTGGAAAATTCCTGGTTTATTCCAAAGTGGAAAATATGAATCTGACGAAATTAGTATTGCGTTTGATGCATACACATCCACAGCACATGAAGACCCGCTGCAGGATTTCGGAACTGCATTATATTTTTACTGCGGTAATTCTGGACCATTTAATTAACATAAGATGAAAAAAGTTGAAATAACTATTCACTATGCGAACAATAGCAAAAGTACTTCTGCGATTTTCTATACTGAAAATGTAGAAAAATTGAAAGAATTCTTTGAGATTTTATCTGATGAAAATATTTTTGATAGGACTTTCTCTACATTCGAAAATATATCTTCTACAGAAGAAGTTGAAGACATGAAACAACTAGCAGGTATTAAAAAACAGACAGAGCTATGAATGCAGAATTAAAAGAATTCAGAGACCAAAATGGTCGTGTTTTTATTGCAGTATTTTGGGTGATCATACCACCATTTGATATCCTGATGATGAATGATGCAAGAATACGCCTCAATAACTATATTAGTTCATATGTAGGTAATCGTGGGCACAACATCTATTTGCATAAAGAGAAGGACACTGTATCTGCAATCATTACATTTGATTTAAACAATTATCCTGGACAGACAATTGAAATTTAAAACAGTAAAACTAATTCAAAAAACGCGGAAGCCGAAAAGCGGGAAGAGAGTAGGCGTTGAAATAAATATTTTTTATGCGACTGTTTATTTTTGGTGCTTTAGTGTTTTTGTCGTTTTGTCTTTCAGCTCAGAAAGCAACAAATTACAAAAAGGATATTGAGCCTTTATTGAAGGAACAAAAGTTTGATGAGGCATTGCCTTTACTTAAAAAGTTTTATAATGAACGACTTGATAAGTATGGGGTTTGGACAAATAAGGCTATTCTACAAATGGATTTTATGTATTTAGCTAGTGAAAATATAGCTGTGATTTATTTCAATAAAGCTACGTCAATGATTTCAGTTGAATATGCTGATTCGGCGGATGTATGGTTTGAAATAATGAAGCACGATGATCACCCTAAAAAAGGCAACATAGATACATATATTGAAAAATTAAATGATGTTAAAATTAAAGCTGCGGAAATACAACAAAAAAAGCAGGAAGAAGAGAGAAAAGTAAAGGAAAGGCTCGCAATGGCTGAAATCATTGATGAAATTGTGCATTATAAATTTGTTGCAGAGTGTGTTGAATTTGAACATGTTTATTATGAAACAAAAATATATGATTATAAAAAAGCAAATGAAATGTATATTGTTGCTAAAGAACAAATGGCCGCACTTGGATTACTGAAGTTGCCCATTGATATTGTTTTGTCAGATGTTCCTGATGAGGTTGAGCACCCTGGTACAATGAGTTCAAATCTTTATAGTTATTTTGATAATAGAAAAAAATCTTTAAAGTATAACAGCGTTAGTTATCAAATGGATGGTAATAATTTATCTGAAGTGAGTTATTATTCACAAGTGGATAATCAATCACATTATTATTCATTAGAACCAGTGCAAATTGCGGACTCATCTTTAATAAATGATTTGTGCACTGAAAAATTAAAAGAACTCAATAATGTCAATAAAAATATACTTTATTCTTTATTAGAAACTGCCCGACACGAACAGTATGCCGTTGAAGCAAAAAAAGCAAGGGAAGAACTATTGGCAGCAAATTCGCCAAATGAAAAGATAATGCTCGAAGACAAAACGTTACCATATGCATCAACAAAACTGTGTGATTATCGAGATGGCAGATTTGTAGCTTACTATCAAAATAACACAGTATATAGACGTCATTATAGTAGGTTGGAAAATTCATTTGGAGAATGGAAAGCGACTGGATCAAAAATTTTGATTAGAAATGGAAAGAAAATATTTTATCGGCAAAAACACTATAATGAAGCTGTAATTGAGGCGGATGGTTCTGTTAAGATTTATACTGTGTCAGAATCAACGGGAGAGAGACTTTCTGATCATTATTATAATTATGGATATGTGAATGGGAATAGATTTGATTCAGAAGCTGACAGCAAAGAAAAAGCTGAAGATGGGTTTTTATTTAAAGGTAGTGCAATAGAGGCGATCATTATCGTTAGCCTTTGCAACAGTTTTAAATAACAATAGAGCGATTAAAAAACGCGGAAGCCGAAAAGCGGGAAGAGAGTAGGTGCTTTTGAAAAAGGATAAAATGAAGAAAATATCATTTGCAGGCATGGCCTTTTGCATGTTAATTAATTTAAGCCTGTTTTGCCATGCACAAACAAATACCACCGAAGCAGTTTTTGACACAGCCTATTATTACGATATTATGGATGTAACTCATTATTTCTATGAGTTCCATGATTCAAAAAACAACAAGATTGAATTTGTAGAAATTTCGAATGTGCCATTTGATTTCGTACCAATACAATTTGGTTTACTTAGCAACACCACGACATCTGCATTTGGTGATGGGTTCGGTGAAATAAATGCTTCTTTAAAAAATAAATTGTTTCGGGTTTCTTATGAGAATGGGCAATATATGAATGGTGATTTTGAGAAAACCGAATGCAGGTTTATTAAAGATGCAAAGGAAATTATGATGGGAAATTCTGTCGTTTACGAAGATAAGTACATTGTAGTCAGAAGTATAAATCAGGCTGATTACATTGCATCTAAAGCATTTGTGAGCAATATGTATGACACCAGTCGCCTTATAAAAACTATAAATCATGTTTTAGTCTTGCCACTTGCGACGGGCAAAAATGTGGTTTATAAAGAAACACCATGCGAGGCAGTCGGTCCAGAATATTTTACTGTATATGAACACATTGGTGATTTTAAAGATTTTTTTGTTGTTCAAACTGGTTGTTATGAAAGTTCATCTTTCATATTCGTCAGCAAAGCTACCGGAGCTGAATTTACGTTTAATGAACTGCCTGTTTTATCACCGGATGGGTCAGTTCTTTTCACATTTGTCAACAGTCTTTTTGGGTTATCCTGGAGTGACCCCAATTATAAAATATATTCGGCCATAGGCGCAAATATTGTTATGCTCTGTGAAAAAGATCTTTCATCGGGTTCGTTTCAGATTTCTGAGGTTGGCGAGTGGAAATCGACAAATGAATTGTATGCAGTGTTGTATATGGACAGTGCAGAAAAGTATTGTGTTATCACGTTTAAATAGCTTCTTTTACATTGTTGTTTTCTTGTTTGCGAAAACGTCAGCAAACTCCTAAAATAACTGTAGCATCTTGTGTTTAAATTGTTTATACAAATCACACTAATTCAACAATGTAGACATTCCTTATCTTTATGTAATTTTCAAATTCTTTCATCCGGCATTGTAGCAATTCAGTGCCGGATGTTTTTTGTGTGGTGCTGATACAAAGTTTCCATTCAAAATGGATACATTTACTCAAAAGTCTCCATTCAGTCTGGATACTTTGCAAATACAATTCACTTAAAATGGCCGGGAGATACCAAAAAATGCACAGATAATCGGGAAAAAGTCGATTATCTGTGTAAAAATTCGTATGATGCTCAATCCAAAAATGAAAGCGCTGCAAGAGTGAAAATCAACAGAAGTCTGAAGTATACGAAGAGATCCCGGCTTTCACAGGCAAAGCTTGTGGTCATTTAGTGACCGGGAACTTCATTCGGCTATTTCTGGTGATTTTCAGAAATTTGAGTAAGTTTGCGCAACTAAAATTTTCCGGATGAGCTTCCGCGAATTATTCAGACGTAAATCGGTTGCCGATATTGTCGCGCAGCACGAAAAGGACGATAAGCCCATGAAACGCACATTGGGCGTGGTCGATCTGACGGCGCTGGGAATTGCTGCTATCATTGGGGCCGGAATCTTTGGCACCATCGGAAAAGCCGCTGTCGAAGGCGGTCCATCTGTTTCGTTATTGTTTGTGATAACTGCGATTGCGTGCGGATTTTCGGCCATGGCCTATGCACAATTTGCCAGCTCCATACCTATCAGCGGAAGTGCTTACACGTATGCTTATGCCAGTTTTGGGGAGCTGTTCGCCTGGATTATCGGGTGGGACCTGATTATGGAATACGCCATCGGAAATATTGCCGTAGCCATTTCGTGGAGCGATTATTTTACGGGCTTTCTAACGGGCTTCGGATGGCATTTGCCGGAATTTATGACGGTGGATTTTCTCACTGCTTCTCGGGCGCATGAAACGGTTTCAGCGTTGTTAGCGAAAGGTTCCGAACTTGGTAGTATTGATGCGCCTTTGCGCGAGGGTTATCTGGCCTGGATCAATGCGCCACAAATTGGCGGTGTGCATCTGATTGCCGATATTCCTGCATTCTGTATTGTTGCACTGATTTCCATTCTTGTTTTTCGCGGTATCCGCGAATCGAAAATTGCAAGTAATCTGATGGTGGCGCTGAAGCTGATTATTTTGATAGTTGTAATCGCCGTGGGTTCCTTTTATGTGAATCCCGACAACTGGTCACCTTTTGCACCCAATGGTTTTTCGGGCATGATGAAAGGAGTGGCTGGTGTCTTTTTTGCCTACATCGGATTCGATGCCATCAGTACCACGGCAGAAGAATGTAAAAATCCGAAGCGCGATTTGCCGAGATCCATGATGTATGCGCTGGGTATAACAACGGTGATTTATATTGTCATTGCGCTTATTCTGACCGGAATGGTGCCTTATGAAAAACTTGGAGTAGGTGATCCACTGGCATTCGTGTTTGATGAAGTTGGAATGTCGCAGCTCAGTGGCATTATTGCTTTGTCTGCATTGATTGCAATGGCGGGTGTGCTGCTTGTTTTTCAGGTGGGTCAGCCGCGCATCTGGATGAGCATGAGTCGCGATGGACTGCTCCCAAAGCGGTTTTCGAAACTTCACCCCAAATATAAAACGCCGGCATTCAGCACGGTCATTACCGGAATTATGGTTGCGGTACCTGCGTTGTTTACAAATCTTACGGAGATGACCGACCTGACCAGCATCGGGACATTGTTTGCGTTTGTGCTGGTAACCGGTGGCGTCATTCTGCTTGATAAAAGCGATCCTGAAATCAGAAAAGGTTTTCGCATTCCATATATGAATTCGCGCGTTTGGGTTCCGCTGTTGCTGGTTCCTGCTTATATTGCACTGTTCATGTTCACCAGCGATTTTTCGTTGGAAGCATTTATGGGGGAAAGAATTCCGGTTTTAATCTATTTTGGTGTGGCCATCGTGGTGATGATAGCTGCTACAATCCGCCAATGGAGCTTTATTCCGGTGGTTGGACTGCTGATTAATTTATACCTGATGTCAGAACTTGGTGTCACCAACTGGCTGCGTTTTTTCGTTTGGCTGGCTGTTGGCCTCGTTATTTATTTTACTTTCGGACGCAAGCATAGCAAACTTGGAAAGCGCCATGGAGACTAATGTTGTTGTTATTCTCATTTGTTCCGGACTGCTTGTCGGATTCATCAATACTATGGCGGGCGGAGCAACCATTATTTCTTTGTCGGTTCTCACATGGCTCGGATTGCCGCTTACAGTGGCCAACGGTACCAACCGGCTGGCGGTGTTTTTTCAGACACTCACCTCGGTTTCAAGTTTTCAGAACAGTCACCTCGTCGACTGGAAAAAAAGTTTACGTGTCGGAATACCAACGGTCATCGGGTCTGTGGCGGGGTCATTCATTGCTGTAAAACTGAACGAAGATATTATTCGTTACGCTTTTGTGATCATCATGATCATCATGCTTGCTTTTATTTTGTTCAAACCTTCGTTGTGGCTGAAAGGTAATGCTGCATTGCTTGAGTTGCCTGTGAAAAAATGGAATTATCCGTTGTTTTTTGTAATTGGCGTTTATGGCGGATTTCTGCATGTGGGTGTCGGATATTATTTGTTGGCCGCCATAGTGCTGGGACTGGGTCTTGATCTGATGAAAGCCAATGTGATGAAAAATCTGCTGGTGATGCTGTATGTTCCTTTTTCACTCATCATTTTCATTATCAACGATCAGGTGATGTGGAAATACGGACTCATTCATGCAATCGGAAATGTGATTGGAGCTTTTGTTGCTTCACGCATGGCAATAAAAAGGGGCTCAGAAATTATTCGGTGGGTAATGATTGTGGTCATTGTCGTTTTGACTGCCGACATGGCTGGCCTGATAAATATTAAGGATGCCATCGTTGTTTTACTTGCCGATTAGCGTTGGTTGTATTATATTTGCCTAAATTCTTATAAATGGGAAAAGGTGGATTTTTGCGAAGATGGCGCTTGCGTTATCATTATTTCAAAAGAACAGGATTCTACACTGAGGTTGGGAAGAGCATGCTCAACTTTCTTCTTCTGCTTGCAGTGGTAGTGGGGTTGGTTCTTATTGCTGAGAAAACCATTTTCGATATCGACGCGACATTTGACTATTTGGTTAACCATGTGCCGCGATGGCTGGTGTTTCTGGTCGCATTTGGAGCTGAACTTTTGTTGGGTTTGATTCCTTCTGATTTGTTTATCATCTGGAGCGAAGGACTTGAATATAAGTGGCTGGCGCTTTTTATACTTGCAAGCATGTCATATCTGGCCGGTATTCTCACTTTTGGTTTCGGAAAGCTGATCAGGAAAAATAAAAAAGTGAATGCATATTTTACGTTGCGATTTGAAAAGTATATCCGCAATACAAAGAAATGGGGTAGCTGGCTGGTTGCCGCTGCAGCATTGACTCCTCTGCCGTTCACGTTGGTAATGGCGATCGTCGGAATGATGAACTATCCAACAAAAAGGATGTTGCTGTGGTCATCACTTCGCATTCCGCGTTATTTTCTGATGGCGCTGATATACTACCATACGGTGAATATTGGCTTGTAATTGCCTTGCTGCAAAGTGTGTGGTTGAAAAAACGGTTCGTGATGTTTATTGATATTTCAGAAAAATAATGTAGGTTTGTATAACATCTCTCAGCATGATTCTGAAAAAACTCCGGCAATTATCACCAGTTCTGTTCCTCTGTCTTTCGGCAGTGCTGCTGATTATTATCTATTTTATTCCTGCCGGAAATCTCCGCAATTCGGAAAAGCAGATCGATCTGTTTAGCTCTGGGTTGGAGGAGACAATTTCAGAAACAGATTCTTTGCTGAATTGGGCTTCAAATCCGATGTATCTGGATGATCCATTTTCGATGCTTTCCATTGGATCGTTTAGTAAAAAAGCAGAATCGCTGAATGCCACAATTTTTATTAATCATCACGATTCTCTAATCTTTTGGAGCGACAACCGGACACCGTTGCCAGATAGCGCAGACACGCTGCGTTCGGGGAGCATCGTTTTCGACGGAAATGGTTATTATCTTGTTCGCAGTATTCAAGAAGGGAGTTATAGGTTTTACGCGCTGGTGCTATTGCAAAGCAGCTATTTTTATCAGAATAGTTATCTCATCAGCCGTGTGAGTCCGAATCTGTGCAGCGATTGCAGATTCAGCATTGTAGCAGAAAAGAATGAAGCAGACACCTTGATTTCGGTTGAGGGGATTACAAATCCGATTCCTGTTGTTTTCAACAAAGAAGACAAACCTTTATCTGCTGTGCAGGATATAACGGTGGTTTTGCTTTTATTTCTTTCGCTGGTATTGCTTGCTATGGCGTTTTACGCCGTTGCTGAACGCGCATCTTTGTTGAAGAAGTTTTATTGGCTCAAGCTTCTTTATCTTGCAATAGTTCCGCTGATTTTATTTTTATTTGGAAAAGAATTTTTGTCGCTTCAGATCTATGAGCAACTGAGTGTAAATAATCCTGCTTTTTTTGCTTTTTCCAGCAGATTTCCGCAGCTGGCACCGCTCCTGATGGCGGCCTTTCTGTTTGTAACCTGGATTTCTTTTTTTAGTCGCGAACTGCTTTTGCTTGCCGGAAGAAAACGAAAAAATGTTTTTCCACGCATTGCTTTTCTTTTTGTGACTTATGCGTGTACAGCCACTTTGGCGTATTTTGTAATTTCCGGGATCAACGCTTTTCTTTTTAACACGTCAATCAATTTCACGTTCAATAATATTCTGTCGCTCGACATTCGCTCGGCGCTCATGCTTTTTACGCTCTTCCTTTTATTCTGCTGCATTATTTTGTTGCATTATCTTATGATTTCGCTGGTAAGTCGTCTGCGTCTGTATTTCCGCACATGGCTTCTGATCTCGCTTGTGTTTCTGTCAATTGGAGTTGTTGTTTCGTTTCTTGCAGGCCTCAATGTCTGGTTGTTTTTGTCCATTTCTGCATACCTGCTCATAATGCAGTTTGTTTTTTCGCGCCACATGTACAGCAACCGGACGGTGTATTTGTTGCTCAATCTTGTGCTGGCTGCAGGGATTACAACGGTGTCGCTCAATTATGCGATACAACAAAAACAATACGATCAGCTGAAACTGCTTTCGCTCAATCTTGCGACAGAACAGGATCCGCTTACGGAAGAATTTCTCGGTGACTTGCTTCCTGAAATTTCTGGCGATAGTGTTTTGTTGAATGATCCGTATAAAAAAATAAAAGATTTCAATGTAACTCAATATCTGAAACGCAGATATTTCAATGGTTATCTGGGACAATATTTTTTGCAGACGACCTGGTGTCATTCAGGCGAAGAAATCCTGATACAGCCTGCAGACACCAACGTTTCCTGTATTGATTTTTTTGACGATATTTCTTTCAGAACCGGGATTCCTTCTCTTGCCGATAATGTGGTTTTTATTAATGACGGAACCGGAAGAGGATATTATCTCTGCAAAATAAAACTGGAAGCTCCGGGCGATACATCCTATATCTTCGCGGAACTGATTCCTGCCTCATACGAAAAAGGTCTGGGCTATCCCGATTTGCTCGTTGATGTAAACAGCGGAATAAAAACAGTTCCGTCCAATATTGCATACGCAAGATATCTCGACGACGGGCTCGTTTCGCGTTACGGAAAATTCAATTATCCGACGCGCATAAGTGCTCTGTTCAATTCAATGCCTGATGAAACGGTCATTCACGAAAATGGCTATATACATTTTAAGCTGACAGTTTCTGACCGGCTTGTGCTGATCATTACTGAAAGCGATCGAGACATACCTTCTTCACTGGCGCCTTTCAGCTACATTCTGCTTTTCTTCGGCTTGCTCGCTGTTTGTTTCATGTTGATTGCAGGTCGGGTATTTGGATTCAGAATTCGACTGGCAGTCTCGTTTTCTTCGCGTTTGCAGTGGATGATTATTATGATTATTCTCGTTATTTTCTTCGTGGCCGGAATGATATCGGTACTCAATCTGCGAAGTCTTAATAAAAGCAAGAATGAAGAAATTGTGAGCGAAAAAGCCCATTCGCTTGTGGTGGAATTAGAACATAAACTCTCGCAATATGGTCCGCTTTCACCGGGCGATGATCAATATGTTACGGAATTATTGCTGAAGTTTAGTCAGGTTTTTTTCACGGATCTCAATGTGTATTCTCTCAATGGAAAGCTGCTGGCAACTACACGTCCGCAGATATTCGACAAGCAGCTGATTTCTGATCGTATGAGTGCAGGCGCGTTTGCCATGCTCTCGCAGCGTAATCATTCTTTTCTGCTGATCACAGAACACATTGGCGAAATGGCTTTCATGTCAGTATATATTCCGGTGCGCAACGATAGAAATGAAAATATTGCGTATCTGAATCTTCCTTATTTTGCACGTGAAAATGAGCTCAGCAGAGAGATTTCTTCGTTCATCAGCACATTCATCAATATCTACATGCTGATCATTTTACTTACAGTTCTCATCACGGTTGTTGTGTCTAATTATGTCACTCAACCGTTGCGACTGATCAAGGATAAATTGAGGAATATTAAACTGGGCACAACCAACGAAAAAATCAAGTGGAAGCGTCGCGATGAGATTGGCGACCTGGTGTTTGAATACAATCGCATGATCGAAGAATTGGCTTTTAAAGCTGAGTTGCTGGCACAGTCGGAGCGCGAAATGGCCTGGCGCGAAATGGCCAAGCAGGTTGCACACGAAATTAAGAATCCGCTCACTCCCATGAAACTCAGCACGCAGTATCTCGAAAAGGCATGGAACGATAAAGCGGAAGATTTCAATGAACGTCTGAAACGCTACTCGCAGACAATGGTTGAGCAAATCGATAGTTTAAGTGATATTGCAACAGCCTTCTCGCATTTTGGAAAAATGCCCGAATCCACGGTGGTGAAAATTTGTCTCAACGATGTGCTGTCAAGTGTTATTACTTTATACAGAAGCGAAGATTACGACATCACGCTGCAGCTCCCTGATACTGCGCTCTATGTGTATGCCGACGAAAGTCAGTTGCTGCGGGTATTCAACAACTTGCTTAAAAATGCGCAGCAGGCCTTTGTTCCTGAGCGCAGGGGCATGATCCACGTGACGCTTAAAGTTGAAGATGGGAAAGCGCTGGTTGTTGTACAGGACAACGGAACCGGGATGTCGGAGGAACAAAAGAAGAAAATTTTCCAGCCAAATTTCACAACGAAATCGTCAGGAACCGGACTGGGTCTCGCCATGGTGAAAAACATTGTCACTGGCTTCGAAGGCCGCATATGGTTTGAATCAATTGAAAATTCCGGCACAACATTCAGCGTCGAATTATCGCTTGCTGAGTAAGTGAAATCCGTACAAAGCGAGGGTTTCCACCTAAATCAAAAATGACTCAAAAGCTGCTGTCATCCTGAGTGCCGCTCTCATAGCTCTTTGGAAGTAAATAGCTTGCGGCGTATCGAAGGAGACAGCGACCGGAATTTAATACCTTCTTCTGTTGATTTTCAATACTCCAGATTCCAGCTCAATTTCGAGTCCCAGCTTTTTTTCACCTGTACGGGGCGGGGGATTGTGAATACTTTTTCTGGCTGCAACCGCTGATCGAAAACCCCGGGAGTCCACTCTCCGTCTTCGTTTTCGTCAACTATTATTTTTAATTCGTACTCTCCGGGAAGCATGTTTTTGAAAATAACTTTATCGCTTTCGGGCGCTGATACCTGCGTGTATGATTTTTCTTTGGTGCTTGCTGAAACAATCAATGGCTTGCCGGGCAGATTCATTAAATCAATCACCAGCGTCCCGACTTCATTTTCAGCGATCATTCTGAAACTGATTTTTGTGCTGTCTGTTTTATATCCAAAAATGTCGGTGGCAGCACCTTTTTTAATAATGAGCACAGCGTTGTCGCCTGGCTTCAGCTGGTGCTGCAGCTTCCAGCGTTGGCCCGTTTCATCAGCTTTTGTAAAAACGGCGGGAAGTGTGTCTTTGTTCAGCGCAAAGATGATTTTTGAGGTGTCCCATACTTCGATCGGTATCATACACGACAATATAAAATCCTCTCCGGGAGCAATTTTTTCAAGCAACGCCGAGGATGATAACCGCAGCAATGTATCAGTTGAAAAATCCTTCTGCCGTCCTTTAAACTTCAGCGCCTGCGCCAATGTATCACTGAATGTTCCATCCTGTATGATGTATTTAAGCGAGTCAGCTTCTGTCCCTTTTACGTAGAAAACTATTGAATCTTTTTTTTCATTCCATGCAAAAGTTGTTTCACCTTTTTTATTGAGAATAGTGACTTTTGGATTTTCAAGTGGTAAGCGGAACGATGATCGCACAGTGTGATAATGGATCATTTCTGTTTTCAGATGTTTTTGAATGGTGGCCTTTTCTGTAAACAGATATAGATTGGCAGAATCAATGGTGGCTTTTTCAGCAGACAAAACAAATGGTTCCGTGAAAAATGCAATTCTTTCGTCGGGAACATCAAATTTGTAATTTGAATTATTGTCTTCCAAAGCGCACAGATAGTACGTTCCGGGCGCAACGTTTCTGAACTTGAAAGCGCCTCTGTCGTTAACATGCGAAATATAGACGGGCAATGTGTCGCGCAAATCACTCAGATTTTTATACAGCATTACCCATGCTTTGTCGGTAAATTTTTGAGTGAAAGCGTCTCCGGCAAATCCGCTCAGCGAGCAGCTGTCGAGAAACGATCCTGTCGAAAAAACATAATCAAGTCCAGCTGCCGGATTATTTTCAGTGATGTCCTGAATGGCATTGCCAAAGAAAATATGATAAGTGGTGTTTGGCAACAACGGATCTTTAAGCTCAATTTTTACTTTTTTTCCCTGTACGGTCAACGCTGGTTTTTCCTGCGGAAAAGGATTGATGAGCACCTGACTGTTCGGATTGTTCAGTTTTACAAATTCATCGAATTCCAAAACAATTTGATTGCTGCTGAAATTTACCGCGGAGTCCGCCGGTGTAGCTGCAGCCATTTTGGGCGCTGTTCTGTCCGACGGCCCGCCATTGGGTTTTTCAACGGTCGCACAAGCTGAGAATAAACACAAAACGCCAAGGGCATAGAAAAAATGCAACATGGTTAATTGTCTTGCCTTCACAGTTATATTATTTATGTAGCCTTTCAACTTTACAAACTTAATGAACTTTACAAACTTTAACATCCTCGACCTTCACCTTGACCTCAACCTGGGCGCGCGTCTCCCGACGCGTGACATAATCTCAACTTCGCTATTTCTTATTCTTTCCAAGCAACTCAAACATCTTCTGCTTATAGGCCTCCACACCGGGCTGATCGAATGGATTTACTCCAAGCGTGTAAGCGCTCAGAGCGCAGGCAAATTCAAAGAAATACATGATTTCGCCAAGAGTGAATTCGCTCAGTTCCGGCATTTCGAGTGCCAAAACCGGCACCCCGCCTTGCACATGGGCAAACCTTGTTGCCTCTTCGGCTTTGCGGTTCACATAACTCATTTTCTTGCCTTCGAGATATAGCAATTCGTCGCTGTTGCTGTTCAGCACTGGTATTTCGATGTCTTTTTCCGGCTTTCCGACTGACAGAAAAGTTTCGAAAAGAATGCGGTTTCCATCCTGAACAAATTGTCCGAGCGAATGCAGATCTGTTGTAAACACCAGCGAGGCCGGAAAAATTCCCTGCTGCTCCTTGCCTTCACTTTCGCCGTACAGTTGTTTCCACCATTCGCTTAGTGTAGATAAACGCGGACAGAAGGTGCTCAATAACTCAACATTCTTTCCCTGTCGGTATAGAATCTGCCTGATGGCAGCATAGAGCATGGCTTGATTATCTTTTATTGAATCGAACGATGACAATTCTTTTTCACACTCGGCTGCACCTTGCAGCAGTTCGCGCACCGAAAAGCCGCAGAGTGCCAGAGGTAGCAACCCGACTGGCGTCAGAACCGAAAAGCGGCCACCGATGTCGTCGGGAATAATATATGATTCATAACCTTGTGAATCGGCCAAAGAGCGCAAAGCGCCTTTTTTTTCGTCGGTAATGGCGATAATTCGTTGATTGGCGTCGTCGCCATATTTATCCTCCATCAGCGTGCGGATGAGCCGAAAGGCAATTGCCGGTTCGGTGGTGGTCCCCGATTTTGAAATGACAACCACTACGGGATTCCGCTCCTGGAGATATTGCAAGAGCAATGCGTGATAATCAGCGTCGAGCTGGTGGCCGGCAAATATCATTTCCGGTCTGCACCGGCCAATGGGCGGTGTGAGTGCATCATAAACCGCTCTGGCTCCCAGATAACTGCCTCCGATGCCTATAACAACAATTACATCGGGATCAAATGCTGCGATCCGTTCGCGTGTTTTTTCAATTCTGTTGATAATTTCGCCTGAGTCAAGCAAGGATGATGGCCAGTTTACCCAGCCCGTAAACTCAGCTCCAGCCCCGGTTTTCTCAAGAAGTGATTTACGGGCCTTTTGCAGCGCCGGCTCAATATCCGAAAAGTCTTTTTCAGATATAAAATTCTTCACTAAATTTACATCCGCTTTTGTTTTCATACATTTGTGCTTGCAATGGTCAAAGGTACAAACTATATAAAAACAAAAATGCAGGAGTGGCGTCCTGCATTTTGTGATAAACCAATAAATAAACCAAAAACCTGAAAATATTTTTACGTGTGTGTGAATCAGATTTTACTCCACAAAGATATGTTGGAAGCAGGGTCTCTCTTGTTAATGGGTGTTAAGAAGTGTTAATAATTGTTAATCGCGCATCATGAGTAAGGAAAACAGGCTAAAGACAATCATTATTGCAGTATCGGCGGTGGCGTTGATTGGAATTGCGGTCATTCAATATTATTATATACGAACAGCCGTTAATGCCAGCGAGGCTACTTTCGACAGGAATGTGAATGATGTGATGTCGAAAATCGTTTTTCAGATGGAAAAAAACGAGGTGGCATCGCAGGTGCGCAGAAAGCTGAAATCATTCTCGCGTGAACAGGAACTCATCAATACATTAGACTCCTTAAATCAGGAATTGTTCCGCTCACTTCAGCAGATTGGTATTGACAGTATGCGAACCGACAGTATTATTCGCCGTACGCGAAATGAAATAAGCGAAAAAGTCGCTATGAATCAATATGGAGAGTATCTGAAAAACATCGACACCTCAAAGATTCAAACAGACGTGATAATTCCGGAGGCAGACTCATTATTGCGCATGGAGCTGCCGTTTGCCCTTATTGAAAAGCTGGAACGTGCTAAAGCACAGAAAGACCTCCAGACCATTCAGGAGCGAAAAATGGATCAGCTCTATCGCAATGTGGACCGCTTTCTACGCAGAACATACCTTATCGGCGATGTAATGGAAGACTTTTTCAACATTAATCACTTCTTTCCGGTTGAAAGTCGCATTGATTCAGTATCTCTCGATTCAATGATCCGTGCGGAACTCGCATTTCGTGGTATCGTGGCCGATGTTGTCTTTGGTATTTACAGCTCAAAGCGTGACACGGTAATCATGCAAAGCGTTCCTGGATACGAAGAGAAGCTTCGAAACTCAAATTTCGGATACCGGCTTTTCCCAAGCGACATGTTTTCTTCGCCCGATTACATCATGCTTTATTTTCCTGACAAGAGAAATTATATTTATTCTGAAGTTTCAGGAATGCTTTCTCTAAGCTTGTTTCTGGTAGCCCTCATTGCGGTGTCTTTTTTCTTTATTTTATTCAATCTTTTGCGGCAGAAGCGGCTTTCGGAGATGAAAACAGATTTCATCAACAATATGACCCACGAGATAAAAACACCAATTTCGACCATCTCGCTGGCCTGTGAAATGCTTTCCGATAAATCTGCAGCACTCGATGCCGGCCAACAGACTGGCTTTATTAATATCATTGCCGAAGAAAACAAACGGCTCGCTGCCATGGCAGAAAAAATTCTGCAGACCGCCATTATCGACCGGGGACGAATGGATCTGAAAAAGGAAAGAACTGATATCCACCGGTTGATAGAAAAATCCGTAAACAACATTAAATTGTGGGTGAATCAGAAAGAGGGAGATGTCTTCACCAGTCTGAATGCTGAAAATTATTTTGCTGAAGTCGACCCGGTACATTTCGAAAACGTAATATTCAACCTGCTCGACAACGCTATTAAATACTCACCACATCATCCTGAAATTTTTGTACGGACTGAAAACACCAACGGACACCTTGTTATATCTGTTCGCGACAATGGAATCGGAATTGAAAAAAAAGAGCTGAAAAAGATATTTGATAGCTTATACAGGGTTCCGACAGGAAATATTCACAACGTGAAAGGCTTCGGACTTGGTCTTTGCTATGTGAAAGCTATCATTTCAAGTCACGAAGGTCATATTAACGTGGACAGTGAAATGGGTAAGGGAACAACATTCACCATAAAAATTCCTGTATTGCATGAAAAATAATAAGATTTTTATATTGCTGGCCGAGGATGATGTAAATATGGGGCTCATCCTTCAGTCGTTTCTGAATGCCAAGGGGTTTGAAGTGTTGCTGGCCCGCAATGGTGTCGAAGCATTGACGCAGTACAACCAGAGCACAGGAATTGATATGGCGCTGGTTGATGTGATGATGCCCGAAAAAGACGGGTTTTCGCTTGCAGCTGATTTGAAATCTTTGTCACCTGCATTGCCGCTCATTTTTCTGACAGCCAAATCGATGCAAAACGACATTTTGAAAGGATTCGAAATTGGTGCCGATGATTACATCACCAAACCTTTCAGCATGGATGTGTTACTCGCACGTATTACCGCACTCATAAACCGCTCGGTGAATATTCAGCACGATTCCGATCAGCCGCTCCTGCTGGGAAAACTTGTGTTCGATTATAGCAGGCAAACCATCAGCGACGGGAAAGAATCTGTGAAAATGACGTCGAAAGAAGCACAATTGCTCAAATTTCTGGCGGAAAACAAAAACAGCATAACAGACCGAAAACTGGCGCTGGAATTGATCTGGGGCAAGGACGACTATTACAGCTCGCGCAGCATGGATGTATATATCACCAAACTGCGTAAAATGTTGAAACTGGACAAATCAATCGAACTTATCAACGTGCATGGACAAGGATACAAACTTATGTGCAGTTGATTTTGTATTTTTGTAATTCATAAAACTCGATGTTAGAAGAAAACATTCAACATACTTCGGTTCAGGAACTCATGGCTGTTGCCAACGAATACTGCTGGTTGCTGGAAAATATTTCCGGATTCGAGCCAGATAAAGTTCTTGAATTTCTGCGGAAAATTATGCCGTTGCTTTATATCAAGGGCTGCATGATCAGTGCTCCTGAAGGAGCCGAAGAGGGAGATATGCAACGTTATGTGACCGAAGAAAATTATGAAATTATCTTCAACGATGTCCGCAACAAATTGAAGAAATTTGAGAAATTCTACGTTTTCAATCATGACCTTAAGGAGCCTGAGGAAAAAAGCATAGCTGAATGTTTGACCGACATTTATCAGGACCTGAAGGATGGGTTGATTGCGTACACCAAGGGAATTGAAGCAGAACAGGCTGGGGCAGTGTATTGTCTGAAGCTCTGGTTTAATGAGCGATGGGGTGCTCATGCAGCCAACCTGCTTCCCGTTCTGCACAATATATTTGAAAAGAAACAATTATCTGAACAATCTGGAACAGAGTTTGATTAATCCGGCGCCATGAAAAAAATTCTTCTTTTTGCAGTTTTGTCACTGACAGTTTTGTCACTTTCCTTCGGACAGGGATACAAAATTTCCGTTAAAGTTAACGGCCTAGCCGATGACACCTTGCTTTTAGGGTATTATTACGGAAAATACCAATATGTCAGAGATACCATCGCTTTGGATAAAACCGGCAAAGGCGTGTTTGAAACCAGAGACACCATAGGTGGCGGCATATATTTTATTGTGCTTCCAAACAAAAATTTCATTGAGTTTGTTCTGGATAAAGAACGCGAGTTTTCGATTGAAGCCGACACTGCAGATTTGGTGAAAAGCGTTCGCGCAAAAGGATCTGCCGAAAATTCCCTTTGGTTCGCCTATAAGGTTTTTATTGCGGACCGCGGAACAAAAATCGATGCGCTTGGCAAATCAATGAAACGCTTACAGGATGCAGGGAAAGCGGACTCGGTGAAAATCATTGAACAGCAAATGAAGGATATCAACACAGAAGTGGCTGATTACAAAAACAAGTTTATTAAGGATAATCCAAAGTCGCTTATCGCAAAAATATTTGATTGTTCCCGCGAACCCGAAGTACCCGAAGCCCCGCTGCTGTCAAACGGACGCAAAGATTCTACTTTTGCCTATCGTTACTATCGCGCACATTTCTGGGACATGTACGATTTTACCGACGACAGATTATTGCGGACTCCTATTTATCATGCTAAACTCGATCAGTACCTCACTAAAATTATCCCGCAGATTCCCGATACATTGATTGCAGAAATTGATGTGATCATTGAGAAAACCCGTCCCAATAAAGAGGTTTTTAAATACACGGTCTGGTATCTTACACATTACTACGAAACCTCGCAGGTGATGGGAATGGATGCTGTTTTTGTTTTTATAGCCGACAAGGTTTATCGTCCGGGCGATGCAACCTGGGTTTCGGAAAATGTGAATAAAAAAATTCTGGAACACGCAGATAAACTCAAACCCAACCTGATTGGGAAAACCGCTCCTGAGCTTATTTTACTGGGCCTCGACAATCAACTGATTTCAATGCATTCCATTCCGGCAGCATTCACAATCCTTTATTTCTGGGATCCAACGTGCGGTCATTGCAAAACTGAAACACCAAAACTGGTTGAGTATTACAATAACGTGAAAGATACAATGGATTTAAAAGTGTATTCCGTTTGTTCCGACACAAGTCTCACAGCCTGGCGAAACTATGTTATAGAAAAGAAAATGGATGCTTTCATTAATGTAAATGGAACGCGCACGGCAAAAGGCAATTTCCATGATTTGTATGATATTTTTTCAACACCGGTCGTTTATGTACTCGACAGCAAAAAACGTATTATAGGCAAAAAAATTCCGGTAGATCAAATTGCTAATTTCCTCGCTTTCTACCGCAAACACCCAACATTGAAGGATTGATTTGTGAATAGCTCTATCCCAAGGCGCATTCGGAATCAGGGCATCGCATTTGCCATGACCGACGTGCTCGCCATGACGGGCGTTTACATCTTTTCAAAAATATTTCTTCAGGATCTTCCTTTCCCTGTCTTCGGTGTTTACTGGTTTTCCGCCGGGTTGATCTGGAATCTTTTTCTTTCATTACTTGCACCCGGGACATATTCTAAATTTGAAATTAAAGGGTCGTACCTGTTGTTTCTGGTCATTGTCGGAATTCTTGATATGACGGCAACGATTATGTGGTTCGAAGCGGTTGATAAAACCGACAATCCGTCATTGGTTTCGTTTATGACCAACATAAGTCCGGTCTATGCAGTTGTTCTGGGATATCTTTTTCTTAAGGAAAAACTTTCGCTGAGCGAAGGCGTTGGAATTATTATCACACTGGCAGGTGCTGTGCTGATCGGCTACCGGAGCGACTTTACATGGGCCGGATTTCTTTTTTCGGGTGCAGGAATTATTCTGATTTCGTCACTTATCAGCCAGGGTGGAAAGGTGATTCTTAAAACCCGGATCCGGAATTATCATCCCATTGTGCTAAGCATGAACCGCGTTGTTTTTCTGCTTGCATTTTCAATTATTTTTACTTTTATCTATGACTATTCGCTCGATATTGGAGTGGAAACAATTATATATATTTCTATTGGAGCGCTCATGGGGCCTGTGATTTCAGCGTTTGCCGGATACAATGCCCTCGCGCGCCTGAAAGTTTCCACATGGTCCATTCTGAGCACCAGCCGTTCATTTTTTGTTATGCTTGTTTCATTTCTGGTGCTGCATAATCTTCCTGACATGATTCAGATTGTTGGTGGATTGCTCACGGTAGCAGGCGTTGTTGTTATTTCGCTTGCACGCGTTAAGTGATATGCACAACGCTCAATGCAAAGCGCAAAACGCCATACTCCTAACTCCATACTCCTAACGACTAATGCCTAACGCCTAAAGCCTCACCGAAGGTGCTTAACCTTGGTCTGGTCGCGCGTCTCTGGTCGCGTGACCATTTCCATCCTACATAAAATTGCTCAAAAACAAAGTCGCAAAGCGGTAATCGAGAATGATCATGAAAACCACTCCGTACACGGCACCGAAAAAATGTGCGTCGTGTCCGATGTTGTCTTTGCCTTTGCGACTCATGTACCATGAATAAATCAGATACAGAATTCCGAAAACAAAGGCAGGCAGCTGAATGGGAATGGGGAAAATCATAAGTCCAGACATGGGATACATGAGAATGTACGCAAAAGTGATCCCGGAAACGGCTCCTGATGCGCCCAGTGCAGAGTATTGCGGATTGTTCAGATGGCGGCCATAGGAGTACATCGACGAAAAAATCAAACCTCCGAAGTATAGCAACATGAAATACAAAGCGCCTTCGGAGCCATATATCAGCTTAAGTGAATTTTCAACCACATCACCGAAAATATACAAAACCCACATGTTTACAAACAAGTGGAAAAAATCGGCATGAATGAAACCATGTGTAATGAAGCGATACCACTGATTTTCGCGCTTGATTTCCCAGGGATAAAACAGGAGATTTGCAAACATCGCGCGATTACTCATGGCAATGAGTGACACTGCAACTGTAACAATTAAAATGATCAGAGTTATACTCATTGTTTAGAGTTGATATTATTGCGGTTGGGTAAAATCAATTTCAGATCCCAACACACTGTGTGGAATGAGATAAACGGCCAATTGCAGAATACATGCAGCCAGTACCCATCCTCGTTTTTGAGGATTTCTGCGGATGATGAAATAAGCAACAACCCACAGAATAAATGAAAGGGCTGTTTTATTGTCGGTCAGGTCATGGCCAAATGGCCAGCCAGTCCAGTAAGCATCAAAAGCATATTTCTGAACAATGGGCCCAAGAATAAGCCCTCCGGCAAGCAAAGTGATCATTGACCAGAATGTCAGACTCACCAGTTGTTTGCGGCGTTTGATGGCTTCCAGTCCTGCGCGGATAGAAATAATCATGGATAAAATCATAAATATCACGTGCGGAATCAGCACCCACGAAGGCACCTCACCTTTGTAGCGCAGAACGACTGGTTCTTCAGTTAAAGCTACTTGTTTGTTTTTTTCGATAAGATATACCTGATACATCATTTTTCCGGCAGGAGGCAGTGCTGGAAGCGTTGCTGTCAGCGCGCCATTGCTGTTTTTGAGAACTAGCACCTGCCATTCATCGTTGCTCCGAAAACGGCGATACTGAACAATTCCTGCTGCGTCGGGATCGCTTGTATTCACTTCGATTCGCGCACCATCGCTGCCACCCCAGGTACGAAGCATTTTATATTTTACGGTTTGTCCAAGATATTCAACACTGCCGCGTACCGGTGTTGTGGGCCCGGTCATGCGCTGATATACCATAACCGAGACTGCGAGAATAATGGCCAGAATCCATAACCACAAAGACTTCATATGCGCTGTTTTCAGCAAAAATACTAATTTTGGCAAATCTCCGTTTCTAATCTGATTAATATCATTGATGAAGATGAACCGTTATATAATACCATTACTCACCCTCTGTGTTTTGTTGCTGGCTGCTGGCTGCAGAAAGGACGAGCAGTTCAACGATGATCCTGATTTCAGACTGGAGTTTTCGGCAGACACTATTTATTTCGACACCGTTTTTTCAACGGTTGGCAGTGTGACATTGTCGGCCAGGGTGTTCAATAACAGCAATGACTACATCAGCATTTCGTCGGTATCACTTGGCGGAGGCAGCAACAGCAATTTCCGCATCAATGTCAATGGGCAGGAAGGAACATCTTTTTCGGATGTTGAGATTGGACCCAAAGACAGTATTTTTATTTTTGCTGAAGTAACAGTCGATCCGAATAATTTATCAAACCCTGTTGTGATAGAGGATTCGATCAATTTCATTATTAACGGAAATCATCAGAAAATTCAGCTGGTGGCTTGTGGACAAGATGCTTATTTTCATTTTCCCGATCATCCTGAAACGGAGTATTTGCCGGCTTATTCGCTGGTTTCGGGCGTGTGGAACAGCGACAAGCCGCATGTGGTCTATGGTTATGCCGTCGTTGATGAAGACAGCGTTCTCACAATTTCTGCCGGAACCAACGTGTACATGCACAACGATGCCGTGCTTTGGGTTTATGACGGCGGCTCGCTCCAGATATATGGTGCGAAAGATAATGAAGTGACTTTTCAGGGCGATCGCCTCGATGATTATTACAAAGACCTGCCCGGAATGTGGGGCAAAATCTGGCTTTCAGCAGGAAGCAAAGACAATGTGATTGATTATGCCATCATCAGAAACGGTCGCATCGGCGTACATGTCGATACACTTGGCGCTTCGGTCAATCCTACGCTTACAATCACCAACACCATCATCGATAACATGTCAACGGCCTGTTTTGTTGCACAGGGATCGTACGTGAAAGCAGAAAATTGTGTGTTCGGAAATGCCGGCTATTTCTCGGTTTTGTTGAATATCGGCGGAAATTACGATTTTCGTCATTGTACCATGGGAAACTACTGGTCGCACGGAACCCGCAGTGCATCAGCCATTGTGCTGAATAATTACTATGAAGACGTTTATGGAAACATACAGAATCGCGATCTCACCAATGCTTATTTCGGCAACTGCATTCTCTATGGTGCCAATGCTGATGAATTGCTTTTGGATAAAAGTGCTTCAGGCGGATTGTTTAATTATTCGTTCGATCATTGTTTGATCAAGACCACGCTAAGTGTTACCCAGAGCGGCTTTACAGATTGCATCAGAAATGCCAATCCTGCATTTGCAGACTCAACAATATTTAGTATCAACTCAGGATCTGCAGCCATCGATGCTGGCGATGCAACAATCACCGGTACGCTTATGACAGATATTACCGGCAATCCGCGTATTGTTGGTACAGCGCCAGATCTGGGCGCTTATGAGCTGCAATAGCGCGCAACGAAAGAAGTATGGCGCCGGGGGCTTCGCTCTCTTTCTATTGCTATCGGAACTACTCACTCGATCTGAATTGGGGCGCGCGTCTCCTGCATGCAGCGTTTTACGCTGACTCGTGAAATATTCTTACCTCCGACATCCTTTATGGGTGCTGCGCACGTTTTACCTGAGGCTCAGCCATCGGCTAATGTATTTTGCACCGGAGTTTACTCCGCAGGAGGCGGAGGCGCATCTGCTGGTGCTTTGCAGCTTTCTTGAAGGCTCCGCCACTTGACCTTGACCTAAACCTTGACCTTGTTCTTGACCTTAAATTCATGCTAAAACATATGCACGCACTGATTATTTGTGAAATATCTCCTATCTTTACTAATTGTTGATGTGAAGAATTTCCTTTTTTGCATCTAGAAAAAGTTTAATAATGCCCAAAATATGAAAAGCACCTATTTGTTCATGAGCCTGATCATTCTGATGTCGGCAATTCCGGCCTTTTCGCAAAACGAAGCAGCATATGAAAAGCTATGGAAAACCACCGACAGTCTGATCGGGAAATCGCTGCCGCAATCAGCAATGACTGAAGTAGAAAAGATTTATGCGAAAGCGACTGCCGAAAAAAACAGTCCGCAGATAATCAAGTCTGTGATTTACCGCATCACGCTTATGTCGCAGTATCAGGAAGACTATTATGAAAATTCAATTTCGGAATTGAAGAAGGAAATCGAAAAAGCAGTTTTTCCTGCCAAGCCACTGATGTATGCCATGCTTGGTGAAATGTACTGGAATTATTACACCGTGAATCGCTACAAATTTTATCAGCGCACGGCCACCGATAATTTCGACAACGAAGACATTAAAACATGGACGCTTGACCGACTTGTGAAAGAAGTGAAATGGTGTTACGATCAGGCATTGAAGGAGCCGGAGAAACTGGCAGAAGTGAAACTCAATTCATATCAGGCCATCATTGATTATTACGACTATCTGCAATATTCGCCCACCATGCTCGATCTGATAGGTTGGATGGCCATTTCGAGATTTACAAACGAAGAAACAGCTCTTACAAAACCAGCTCGTGTATTTAAAATTGACAGTAAGGACTATTTTTTTCCGGGACGAAGCTTTGCAGGAATGAAAGTCTCTGCCTACGATACGACATCGTTTGTGTTTTACGCCACGCAGGTTTATCAAACCCTGACGCGCTTACATGAGAAAGACAAAGACTCTGAAGTGTTTACATTCGTTGAATTGCAGCGGCTTTCCTTTATGCGATCGAAATGCATAATGCCGGACAGGGACTCTCTGTATCTGAATGCTCTCAAAGAGTTGCATGCAGCCAGTTCTGGGAAAAAAGACCAGGCGGAAACGGGTTATGCGCTGGCCGTCTATTACAATTCACTCGCATCGCGCTATCATTTCGAAACGGCTCCTCAATATAAATGGCATTACAACACGGCGCTGGAATATATCAATGAAGTCATCCGTGATTATCCGGGAACGCGCGGAGCCAACAATTGCAATGTGCTGAAGGAAACTATTCTGACTCCTTCGGTGACGCTGAGTTTCGAAAACACTTCCTATCCGGGAAAACCTTTTGAAGGAATTCTGTCGTATTCAAATACCGCTGAAACCTGGTTCAGAGTTATTAAAATTGATCATGACAAAGACCGAGACCTGGACCATAAAATGAGTTATGAAGAAATCATTGAATATTATTCGAAGCTGACGCCCGTTAAAGAATTTTCAGTAAAGCTGAATGATCCGGGCGATCATCAGAATCACAGCACCAATGTGGTTTTCGAAGGTTTGAATTCAGGTTATTACATCATTCTTCATTCCAGTTCTGCCGATTTTAGTCTGGCCAAAGGATGGGTAGGTTACACTTCGTTGTGGTCAACATCCATTTCGTATCTGATGCAGGATTACAACAATCAGGAAACGACATTTCTTGTTGCTGATCGGCTTTCCGGAAAACCATTGGCTGGCGCGCAAATAGCCGTGTTTTATGAGAAATACAATTACCTCACACGGGAGTATGTTTATAATAAATACAAGGTGCTGACCACCGATGCAAACGGAAAAGCTTTCCTGGGTACACTTCCGAAAGGATCGGATTACCGCTACATGTATGCAGATGTGTCATACAACGGTGATCGCTATTGCCCTTACACGACTTTTTACATGTATCCGCCCTATGATTACAGCAACGACGGACAAACGGTTTCATACTTCTTTACAGACCGCAGTCTTTATCGCCCCGGTCAGACCGTTTATTTCAAGGGTATCATGTTGAAAACCGACAAAGAAAACAATTATAGTATTCTGCCTGGAACAAAATCGACTGTCACTTTCTACGATGCCAATTATCAGGTGGTGAGCCAGGTTGAGCTGACATCAAATGACTTCGGTACTTTTACGGGTTCATTCACTGCACCTGATAATGGAATAACCGGGAACATGAGAATTACCAACGGTTACGGTACTGGGTATTTCAGCGTGGAGGAATACAAGCGTCCGAAGTTTTATGTGCAGTTCGACCCGGTCAAGGGCTCCTATCGTTTGAATGAAAAGGTGACTGTGAGCGGTAAAGCGCTTGCCTACGCTGGCAATAATATCGATGGCGCCAAGGTGAAATACCGTGTTGTGCGCAATGCAAGATTTCCGTATTGGTGGGGCTGGTGGCAGTTCTCGATGCCATATTCAGCGCAGGTTGAAATCGCAAACGGCGTAGCAACAACGGATGAAAACGGAATTTTTAAAATTGATTTTACGGCGCTTCCCGACGAGTCGATCCGCAAGGATTATCTGCCGGTTTTTAATTATACAATTTATGCTGATGTGACTGACATCAATGGCGAAACACGTTCCGGAAATACATGGGTGGGAGCCGGATACAAAGCGTTAATCCTTGGCTCAAACATTTCGCAGGATGTTGTGAAAGGTGGGATTAAAAACTACGAAATAAGCTCAGAAAATTTGTCAGGTCAGACGGTGCCTTCGGAAGTTACGATGTTGATTTACACTTTAAAATCTCCGGATAGGATAATCAGTCAGCGCTTGCTCGCACAACCTGAATACAAGTCTTTATCGAAAGATGAGTATTTGAATAAGTTCCCTTTCGGCGAATTTGCTGATGAAAACAATCCTTCGAACTGGGAAAAAGGAAAGCTGATTTATTCACATCTTTTCAATACCGGTAAAGACTCGTTGTTAAACATTGACAGTGTCCTGGCTGGCACACAGGGCCCGTTTATGATGGTTCTTACTGCAAAGGATGCGTTTGGAGAAAATGTCGAATATCAGCGCTACTTCAATTATTATATTCCATCGGAAAAAAAGTCATGCAGCAATCAGGCGTTTTATGTGCATGAAGTAAAAACAACCTGTGAGCCCGGAGAAACGGCTTCAATCCTTGTTGGAAGCTATGGTGAAGACACGCGGATAATGGTTGAAGTTGAGCACAAAAACAAAATTGTAAGCGCGCAATGGTACACACTGAACAATGAACAGAAGCTGCTGACGTTTCCTGTAACCGAGGCCCATCGCGGAAACTTTGCCATCCATTTGGTTTGCATAAAGGGAAATCGTTTCTATTCGGGCGAAGTGAATGTGTATGTACCGCATACCAACAAGCAACTTGATATTGAAATTGAATCTTTCCGCGACAAGCTACAGCCGGGCGAAGCGGAAAAATGGAAAATCATTATTAAAAATAAAAAAGGCGACAAAGAACTTGCAGAACTTATGGCCGGTATGTACGATGCTTCTCTCGATGCATATAAAAGTCATAGCTGGTATCTAAGTCTGCTGAGCTATTATTACAGTTATCGCAACTGGGATGCTTCTTCGAATTTCACAACCAAATCTTCCTATCAGTATTCCCTTGCATATACGCGCAATTATTACAATCAAAATATCTATCTGCCCAAGCTCAAATGGTTTAGTTTTCCATTGTATTCCTATGGTTATTATTCCTATGGGTACGATGGTTATGGTGGAGACATGGCTGACAATACAGGTGTTGTTACAATGGCCTGTCAGACTACATCAACTGGTGCCACGAGAGAAAAAGCAGCAAACAAAAAAGATGCGCCGGCTGCCATGGATCTGCTCGTTGCTGGTGAAGCGGAAATGTCGCTCGAAGAATCGATGGATGAAGATGGCGAAATACCCAAAGGCGGACTCAAAGTGGATAGAGATTATCGCAATGATAAGGGCGGCGAAGCAAACATGAGTGATATTGCGGTGCGTACGAATTTCAGCGAAACGGCTTTTTTCTTTCCGCAGCTGCGTACCAACGAAAACGGAGAAACGGTAATTGAGTTCACTATGCCCGAATCGCTCACCAAATGGAAGTTTATGGGGCTCGCTCACACAAAAGATCTAAAGACCGGTTCGATTACAAAAAATCTTGTTACGCAAAAAACGCTGATGATAAATTCCTTTGCACCCCGCTTTCTGCGCGAAGGAGATAAAATTATTTTCACATCAAAAATTACCAATCTGAGCGAAGCAGACATGGATGGAACTGTTATGCTTGAACTCATCGATCCGCTGACAGGACTATCGATTGCTGAAAAGTTTGGCCTGACTGCAAACTCAATGACTTTCAGTGTGAAGAAAGGACAAAGCACAAAAGTTGCATGGGAACTCAATATTCCGTTTGGAATCGGAGCAGTTACTTATCGGATAAAAGCAAAATCCGGTGCATTCACCGATGGTGAAGAAATGTCGTTGCCGATTCTTTCAAACCGCATGCTGGTTACTGAATCATTGCCGTTGCCTGTTCGCGGAAACGAAACAAAGACTTTTACATTTGATAAACTCGTGAACAGCGGCAATTCAAAAACACTGGTGAGTCATCGCTACACCCTTGAATTCACCAGCAATCCCGCATGGTATGCTGTGCAGGCACTGCCATATATTATGGAGTATCCGTATGAGTGCAGTGAGCAAACATTTAGTCGCTATTATGCAAATACGATTGCCACATTCATTGCCAACAGCTATCCGAAAATCAAAGAAGTTTTTGACACCTGGAAAAATCTGACACCGGAATCATTCCTTTCAAATTTGGAGAAAAATGAGGAATTGAAATCATTGGTGCTCGAAGAAACGCCGTGGGTGCTGGATGCAAAGGATGAGAGCGAACGCAAAAAACGTGTTGGGTTGCTGTTCGATCTGAACAGAATGGCGAAGGAACAACGTCGCACCGAAACGCTGCTCATCAAATTGCAGGCTTCCAATGGTGGCTTTCCCTGGTATAAGGGAATGCCTGACGATCGTTATATCACTCAGCATATTGTATCCGGATTCGGAAAACTCGATCATCTCGGAATTCGTGAAATCAAGGAAAACAGCCGCATTGAGAACATGGTTTCGAAAGCGGTTTATTATCTCGATGACCGCATCAGAGAAGATCTGGTTAACATTAAAAAGTATTATCCGAAATATAAAACCGAGCAGCATATCAGCTACATTCAGGTGCATTATCTTTATGCGCGCAGTTATTTTCTGAACTATGCTGTAAGTGAAAGAAACAAGGAGGCGTTCGATTATTTCTTTGCGCAGGCGAGGACCTACTGGACATCTTTTTCTACTTACGGACGCGGCATGATCGCGCTTGCTCTTAATCGTTACGCTGATAAAACCATTCCGGCTGACATTGTGAAATCGCTGAAAGAGACTTCGCTTCACTCAGATGAAATGGGAATGTACTGGCGCGAATTTGCAGGTGGCTATTACTGGTGGGAAGCTCCTATAGAGTCACAGGCGTTGATGGTGGAGGTTTTCAGTGAAGTTGCCAATGACGCAACGGCTGTTGAAGAACTGAAAATCTGGTTGCTCAAACAAAAACAGGTTCAGGATTGGAAATCAACTAAAGCCACTGTTGATGCGGTGTATGCATTGCTGATCCGCGGATTTAATTTGCTTGCTTCCGACAAAATTGTTGAAGTAAAAATCGGAAACGAAGTGATCGATCCTTATAAGATTGACAATTGTAAAGTTGAAGCAGGAACCGGTTATTTCAAGACAGCATGGACCGGCGATCAGGTGAAACCCGACATGGGAAAAATTCAGGTAACCAAGAAAGACAGCGGAATTGCATGGGGTGCTGTGTATTGGCAGTATTTTGAAGACCTGGATAAAATTACTCCGCACGAAACGCCAATCAGCATCAAAAAGCAATTGTTTGTTGAGCGCCAAAGTCCAACCGGTCCACGTATGGAGCCAATCGGCGACAATGCAACACTGAAAGTCGGTGACAAAGTTAAAGTTAGAATTGAAATTCGTGTTGACCGCGAAATGGAATATGTGCACATGAAAGATATGCGTGCATCGTGCATGGAGCCGGTGAATGTGCTGAGTACAACCAAATATCAGGGCGGACTCTGGTATTTCGAAAACACACGCGACGCAGCAACCAACTTCTTCTTCAATAATCTTCTGAAAGGCACTTACGTGTTTGAGTACTCAATGTTTACAACTCATGCCGGCGATTTCAGCAATGGAATAACGACAATTCAATGCATGTATGCACCGGAATTCTCAAGCCACAGCGAAGGTATCAGAGTGAAGGTGGTTGAATAAAGCATTAATTACAGGGAATGCCGCTTGAGAGAGGTGTTCCCTGTAATATTATATGAAGATTAATTATATTTGCAAAAAAATGTTATGAAGAACTTTATTTTGCTTCTCTGGTTTGTGGTTTTGTCAGTAATAGCAGTTTCTCAAAACATGGTTTATAACAATGCTTATTTACTGCCAAGAAATCAGTCTGACAATCCGCGCAACAACAATACAATTTATGTGGATCATCTAAATAGAAAATATGCCGGAGGAGGATTCACCACATTTTATCAGAACGGGCTTTCTGCTAACGCTGTTGCGGGAATAGATGGCTATTGCGCAGAGCTTGATGATGCCGGAAATGTTTTGTGGTTTTTTCAGCTCAATGGTTCAGGCAATGAAACTGTCACAAATATTATTTCGGATGACAATAATTGTCTTTATCTCCTCGGAACATTTGATGATACCTTGACCGTCGATACTTTTACAATAATTAATAATGGAATATACAGCTCAAATATGTTTATTGTCAGGCTTGATCCGAACCGCAATGTAGATACTGTCTGGTGTACATATACAATCGACGCTCCCAGCCATGTGCAGCCGACAAAGGTTTGTTTCAGCCCGGATTATAACACGTTGTATATATCAGGTTATTGTGGTCTTAGAATGTCTTTTGATTCAATACCTGGTGGTATGGGCTGGGATCCAGAGCCTTTTTTGGCGGCTTTTTCAACTAATCCTCTGAAATGCATTTGGTTGCAGAACATTGGTGTCTTTTCATACAATGAATCCAGACCCATTGATATGTTTACGGATAATGACGGTAATGTTTATGTTGCTGGATCATACTATACAGGTGGTTATGATATACACAAGTTTACTCCTGACGGAATGTCGGTCTGGAGTAAGCAGATCGGGGGTAACTCACAATGCCTTGGAACAGATAACAGAATTTACGTTGGCAGAAGTTTTTCAGGGAGCCTTTCATTCGGGAGTTCTACATTAACATCAGTTGGTGGTTCAGACATCGGAATATTTGTATATGATACTGCAGGAACACCGTTGAATGCTCATTCTTACGGGGCATTATCAAATCAAATTGTGACTAATCTTACAAATGGCTTTGATGATAAACTGATTGTTTCAGGTGAGACAAACTCCTCTCTTACTTTGGACACTATACAGCTGAATTTCACCAGCAATTGGAATTTTTTCACATTTGAGATGGATACAGCTTTTAATGTAAGTTGGGCTGCTTCTGGATCTTCCACATATGATTGGGCTGGAATAAATACGGTATTACCTTACGGAAACAACAAGTATTTTGTATCCGGTTATTTTCAGTTTAATTTAAGCTTGCCTTCAGGGACCATGAATATAGATACAATTGGCAGCACGGTCTTGTTTGCAGCAGATCTTGAATCATACGGTTTTGCATCTTCTTTTAAAGGAAAAGTCACTTATGGAGGCTCTCCAGTGGATGGAGCGTTGGTCAAATTGTTTCAGCTGGAAGATGGTGCTGCTTATTTGAGGGGAAGTGCGTTAACAGACGCTGCAGGAAATTATCAGGTGTCAGCTATTGATACCGGTGAATTTGTCCTTTCATCATCGTATATGATGCTGCCGGTAACATATTATGAAAATGCCTATCGGTGGGATTCTGCTCAGGTCTTTCATATAGTCGATGACACAATCATAAACCCTGTTGATATTTTATTTTTACAATCCCAGCAAATGTCGGGAACCGATTCAATTTCAGGTCATGTTAACCTGTTTTCGGGCGAACCTGTGTTTTATATGTCTGTTTTTTTGACAGATTTAAACGGGTCTCTGGTCTCATTCACACGAACGGATTCTTTGGGTTACTATATGTTTGAGAATGTTGATGCCGGCTCATACATGCTGTTTATTGATACTGCTGGAATGGAGCTTGCGTCAATGTATTACATTACCATTGGAACAAAAGGACATTATTCCGGGTATGATTTTATCATTGGTTCAGATGGGATTATTTATGCCGGGATTGAACAGAATCCTTCAGTTGTGATTGCCAGAATTTTCCCGAATCCGGCAAATGAAATTATTTCAGTTGTATTGCCAGGAGGAGAAATGATTTTTTCAATAAGTGTCTTCAATATGTCAGGAACATTAATCCGACATGTGGCAGGGGTCTTTTCTGACAGAATTGATTTCAGTCTCGAAGACATGGCGAAAGGTGTTTATAATTGTCGTGTTATAACCAGCTCTGGACAACTTGGTGATTACAAAATCATCAAGCTCTGATATAACAGTTTTCATGATTATTTTTTGCTGATTTATGGTTGTTGAAAAATCACACGTCGTGTTTTAAAACGCACGATGCGCGTGTTTCTTTTCCTATCCTTTTTTTCAGACAATGCAAAAGAAAACGATTGTTTTAATATGTCCATTGGTAGCAGTCAGAGATAATACTGGTTGGGTTCAGTCTCCAGGCCAAACCCATCAGTTTATTCTAAAAAGACTGTGCCCAGCGTATATTTATAAAAGATTACACCCAACGAAAAAATATTTTACTTTGTAAATTGTATTTCGTCTTATACCTAAGAAGAAAAAGTTGTTTTTATGAAAGAAAGAAACATCCTGTCCATGTCTGAAAAGGCAAGAGAGTACGCGTACTGGAAACACAACAGGCCTTCTGAAAGTCAGCGCTATGGCTCTGCTCCATATTCTATGCATTTGGAAAAAGTAGTGGAGGTGATCAAAAAGTACATTTATCTGTTGGAAGAAGAGTGTCATGAAGACGTGATTGCTGCCGGATACCTGCATGATTCGGTAGAAGATACCGATACAACTCCAGAGATGCTTAAGTCAATGTTCAACCTCCGTATTGCAGAACTGGTGCTGCGTGTATCGAACGAGCGCGGTTGGGACAAGAAGGAAATTCTGTTTAAGACACTGCCGAAAATCTGGCAAAACAAACAAGCTACATTTCTAAAAATGTGTGACCGAATTGCCAACGGATCCAATTCTAAAAAGGGAGAGGGTGAACGGGCAATATCTCTGTATAAGCGCTATAGCAGCGAATATCCAATTTTTCGCTACGCGCTGAAAGTGGAGGGAGAATTTGATGAAATGTGGCAGGAACTGGATGCTGTCTTCGACTTCGGTGCCAAATCAACAACTTGTCTGTAATAAATTATTTGTTGATTTCGTTGAGGATTTCCTGAATGTCGTCCTGGCATGATCCGCACACAGTGCCGGCCGTAGTTGCTTCTCCAACTTCTTCAACGGTTTTAAGCCCTTTTTCTTTAATGGCTTTTACGATTTCGCTTTTGTAAATCTCGTTGCAATTGCAAATGATAATATCTTCTTCCATTTTTTCTTGTAAATGTAGTCAGAAATTACCTTAATAAATGCAATAGTGACATTTATCAGCAGCAACAACTGTCAAAAAATCATCAGAATAGTTTTATGCCAACCCTTACCCCGACTCTGAAAGGCACAGTTACTTTGGGCCAGCGCTCATCGCCGAAGTTCACGTTTTCGAGATAATATTTTTCGCTATCAAATCCTGTTTCGAGCCAGCGATATCCAAGACCTAATCCAAATACAGTTTGGAAATAGATTCGATGAAGCAACCAGGCTGTAGCTTTCATTCCATATGTGACATCGAAACGCTTTCCGATTGGATCGATTGTTTCAGTAGTGAAGGCATTGGTTTCGCGATCAACAACCGATGTAGTAACAGGGAGGAACTCGTAATTACCATAACGAAATTCAATGAATGGCCCCACATTAATAATTTCATTGCCGTTAACACTGTTGAGATTTATCCACCACGAACCTTCCCAGCCTGAGTAGGTGTTGTTGTCGCCGGGCTCACCGTCATCAACCCCATACGCGCCAAAGCGACTTTTATCGGTGTACATATCGTAGGTGCAATATCGGAATCCATGACTAAATCCGGCTGTGACCAAATCGGCATGCAACGAAAGCTGATTGTATTTTGACTGCCAGATGAGTTTGCCGGGGGCAACACCAACACACAGGCCCCAGTTGTTGCGTAGCTTTTCGCGTCGTAGTTCTTTTGCCTCTTGTTCTTTTTTCTCTGCAATTTTTTGTTCAGTCGTAGTGACTCCATTGCTGTCATCGATATATTGATAATAAGCAAGAAGTTTTTCATAATCAGCAGAAGTGCTGTATTCACTCATTTTTTCAAAGATCAGATTGCACGCTTTTCTGATGCGGTCTTTAGCAGTAGAGCGATCTTCTGTGACCGAGGTTTCATCGCGCCAGGCTTTTGTTTTTTCAATGTAATCATACAACTCTTCAATAACAGAGTGATCATGCAGTTTGGCCTCGGTGAGGTAGTTGTGCGCGATTTTCTTTTCATTCATGAGCATGTTGGCATTGTACAGGCGCATCAGCTGCTGATCAACGAAAGACGATGACCCGTCATCTTTCAGGTCTTTCAGAATAACGTCGGCTGCTTCAAGTCGCTTGACATCAGTGTTTGAGAATTCAGCATCGGGCATACTCAGCTTTTTGTTTGCCAGCCAGGCTGCATATAATTCCATCATCAGAACTTTAGATTCCAATAATTCCTGATCTTTCAGGTATTCTTCAGAATTCATCAGAATGTTGTTTACTCGGATAAAGTGATATTTTTTAGCGGAATCGTTACTAATGATTCTGACAAAATCATTTCCGAGTTCCTCTTTCATCAAGCTGATATATTCGAGCCCATATTTGCGCCGGTAGTCATTGTTTTTTTGTTTACCACCATTGTAAAATCCAAGATAAACGAGATTGGAATAGCTGTTTTTTAAATCTTCTGCTTTATAAAAATCCAGTATCATATCGCTCAGCAAAATGGTGTTTTGCGTAGGTCTGATTGCAAGAGCTTTGTTTACATAGGTGTTCAGTAACTCGTCGGTGAAAATATCCTGAACGCATTTGTGTTTGCTTAAATTGAACCAGGCAATGGTCAGGTAAGTATCCGCGAGATACATGTCAATGTCTTTCGAAAAATCCGGCTGAAGCTTTCTGGCAGCATCGCAATGTTGAATGGACGACTGTAAAAGACGATATGCTTCGCGCGCTTTGTCACAAAGCTGCGTTGATTCTTCTTTGCTGTCTTTTATTTCGTTGTAAATATCCAGCGCGTCGTAGAATTCTTTACTCCAGGCATCAAGCTCTTCAAGGGCTTTTTTTTCATTTTCCTGAGCAAGCAGCAGGTACCCGAATGATGTCAGCAGTAACACAAGAAAAATTTGCTTCATGTACGTTATAAATTAATTGATGGCAAAAATACACAAATCTGTCAGCATAACAGAACTTGATTTGATTTTTTGAACAAAGTTGTAAAAAACAATGCTAAAACGCCGGGCAGCCAAACGAAACATCGCTGTATTCAAAAATTACAGATGACTTTTTTGGATCGGTGAAATAGTAATAATTCACCAGCATCCAGCTCATGCGGTCATCGACAAGTGCAAATATTTTTTTCAGAAACACATTGGTGTCAGTATTTTTCACGGCAATACTGCCATTCAGAAAGCATTTCGAAATCACTGTGCTGAAGCGGATACTGCAAAAATTCATATTGGTGTCGCGCACAATGGACGTTGCTTTTTCGATTAACGAGTCAAGTTCAATAGTGTCATTACGATTTAAAAATTGATCAAGTTCCCTTTTCTTTTCATCAGAAAAGGCGTAAGACAAATCGGCTGGATTGAAGGATACGATGAACTTGTTCTTTTTGCAGTGGAGTTGGAGAGATTCATCATCGGACTGCAGTAATATTTTTTGTTTGTGTGTGTATTCGGGCTGACTGAAACATAGAATTGCTGCAGATGCAAATATGATAAAGGCGATAATTCTCATTGAGCTTACGTTTAGTCCGAAAAAATTCCAGCTTCAAAATTAATAAAAAAGCCACCCGATTTGGATGGCTTTTCATTATTTTGACTTGAAGCGATTACTCGCCTAAAGCTAAGCGGTAGAATTTAGTCACGTTCAGATTTGGACTTACCGATTTCAGGTACTGAGCTACAGTCATGCTGCCGTCCTTGATGTAATCCTGATTCACGAGGGTGCTTTCCTTGTAGAATTTATTGAGTTTGCCCTGAGCAATTTTCTCAAGCATTTCTTCCGGTTTGCCTTCCTGGCGAGCTTGTTCTTTTCCGATTTCGATTTCCTTCGCAATGGTTTCGGCCGAAACATCGTCCTTGTCAATTGCAATAGGCTTCATCGATGCAATCTGCATGGTCACGTCTTTCCCGGCTTCGATTACTTTTTCGCCACCTTCGGTCAGACCAGCAAGGGTGCTGATGCGATGATTGTAATGGTTGTACATCACAACACAGGGAGCTTCAATGCAATCGTAATGGGTAAGGGTGATCTTCTCACCAATTTTACCAACGAGATCAGTCACGCGGTCTGCAATGCTGCGTCCGTCGATCATGAGAGCATTCAGTTCGTCGATGTTTTTCGGTTTGAAAGCGATAGCGGCGTCAGCAAATGATTTGCTGGCAGACACGAAATCGTCGTTTTTAGCAACGAAATCAGTTTCGCAGTTCATCATGATAACAGCGCCAAAGGTATTGGTATCGTCAACAGCTGCAATCACGTAGCCTTCGTTGGCTTCGCGGTCGGCGCGTTTAACGGCCAGTTTCTGTCCTTTTTTGCGAAGAATTTCAATGGCTTTTTCGAAATCGCCTTCTGATTCAACGAGGGCATTTTTACAATCCATCACACCGGCTCCGGTTAAATCGCGGAGTTTATATACGTCTTGTGCACTAATGTTTGCCATGTTTCTGAAATTTTAGTCTTTTACTTCAATATTGGTTTTGCGGTTGCCACCTTTAGGTGTTGCCTTGCTGAGAACGCGTTTGCGTTTTGGCTTGTCGGATCCGTCTTCTTCTTCACCAGCAGCTTCAATCAGGTTGCCGTCCTTGTCATATTCTTCTTCGTGCTCTTCGGTAGCCTCGACATCTTTTGTCATTTTTCTTTCTTCGAGACCTTCGTTGATAAAACCAACAACTTCCTGAAGAATGATTGAAATTGATTTTCCTGCGTCATCGTTTCCGGGAATAGGGAAGTCAACTTTTTTCGGATCTGAGTTGGTGTCAACAATTGCAAAGGTTGGGATACCCAGGATCTGAGCTTCGGCAACAGCGATGTGTTCTTTGGCAATGTCAACAACAAAAAGTGCTGAAGGCAGTTTGTTCAGGTCGGCGATTGAACCAAGGTTCTTTTCAAGTTTTTCACGTTCGCGTTTAATCTGCAGACGTTCACGTTTTGAAATGCTTGTGAAAGATGGGTCGTTGAGCATTTTATCAATGTAGACCATTTTTTTCACGGCTTTGCGGATGGTGGCAAAGTTGGTGAGCATACCGCCCGGCCAGCGTTCAACCACATAAGGCATAGAGGCATTCTTTGCAGCTTCTGCAACGATTTCCTTTGCCTGTTTCTTTGTTCCTACAAAGAGAATTTTGCGTCCTGATTTTGCGATCTGTTTCAGAGCAGCGCCTGCTTCATCCAGCTTGGCGATGGTTTTATACAGGTCGATGATGTGAATTCCGTTTTGCTCCATGAAAATATAAGGAGCCATGTTGGGATTCCATTTGCGTTTGAGGTGACCGAAGTGACAGCCGGCCTCGAGCAGTTGATCAAAAGATAAGTTTGACATTTAGATTTGTGTTATTTGTTTACATTCCTTTTGTTTGAAAAAGCAATTGCTGAGTAGCGTTTTGAACGGTCTCAGCAATTTGGATACTAAACGCGATGTCTTATGCAGACTATCGTTTAGAGAACTGGAATCTCTTCCTTGCTTTTGGACGACCAGGTTTTTTACGCTCAACCATACGTGGGTCGCGGCGCATCAATCCCTGTTCTTTCAGTGCAGGACGATATTCTTCGTTGAGTTCCACAAGGGCACGTGAAATGGCGAGACGCAGAGCCTCGGCCTGTCCTTTGTATCCGCCACCATCGAGCAGTGCTCTCACATCATATTTTCCAGTGGTACCGGTAATGATGAACGGCTGATCAATAATATATTGAAGAGTTTCGAGCGGGAAATAAATTTTATAATCCTTGCCGTTGACTGTTACGTTTCCGTTTCCGGAACTCAGTCTCAGACGGGCAACAGCTGTTTTTCTTCTTCCTAAGGTCAGAGTTTCAGACATGTCCTTTATTTGATTTCGTTAATATTCACCGATTTGGGCTGCTGGCCTTCGTGCTTGTGCTCTGTGCCTGCATAAACATACAGATTTCTGAACAATTCAGCGCCCAGCTTTGTTTTTGGAAGCATGCCCTTTACAGCCATTTCAACAACGGCTTCGGGTTTGCGTTTCAGCAAATCAGCAGGATTGGTAAAGCGCTGTCCACCAGGGTATCCCGTATGACGCACATATTCCTTATCTGTCAGCTTTTTGCCAGTCAACATCACTTTTTCAGCATTGATGACAATGACATTATCTCCGCAATCCGAATTCGGAGTGAAGCTGGGTTTGTGTTTGCCTCTGAGCATGAATGCCACCATTGCGGCAAAGCGTCCCAAAGTCTGATCTGTAGCGTCAACAATAACCCACTCTTTATTAGCGTTGGCTTTGTTGACTGATTTCGTTTTATAACTGAGCGTGTCCATTACAATTGTTTTAGAGAGAAATAGGCCCATTTTTCAATTCGGGCTGCAAAGGTAAGAAGATTTTTTTATTAACCAATACCGTTTAATAAAAAAAGTTTGAAAAACGTTAATAGTGAACACTATAGCCCTTTTGTTTTGTACCGGAACCTGTAAAATTGTTAAAAAAGTGACCCTGTTTTGCCCCGGAATTTTGTAACTTAGACCCCAAGTCACAAATTTTTGAGAACATCGTATCATGTATACCAATAGAGTATCGAACAAGGAACAAGGAAGGGTGAAGTGAAATACTGAGCATCGAACACTGAGCAAGGAACAAGTAAATTGAAGGAAGAAGGCAGTGTGAACTTTGCTTGGTTAATTTCCTTCATATTTGCGATAACTATTGTTACTCATTTCCATGCTCCATATTCACTGTGCTAATAAGCTGCGATCGCATTATAACATTCTATGCTTATACATAGATTCCCGACGGTTACATGTCCTCTTTTCTATCGGACGGTGGAATGTCGGGAATCATTTAGTGTTTCGCCAATCGGAGAATATCAATCCATAATTGGGCGCGCGTCTCCTGCTTGCAACGTTTTACGTTGACGCGTGATCTCCGGCTCAAATCCTCATTTGTAGAACACAAAACCAGCACCCCGTATTGGGCGCGCGTCTCCCGACGCGTGACCTCTGAGTTCCAATCCGTTTCAATATATTTAACGAATGCGAATTTTAAAATATGTAACTTCGCATGTTATTTAAGTGAAGAGTCTATGGAAAACAACCGACTTGAAAATATTTATGATGCCCCGGGTTGGGATAAAATAAAGGAATACTACGAAACGCTGGTCGAAAAACCGGGTTTTCGGGTCGAAAAAATAATGTCTTCGGGTCATACTTCTCCCGCTGAAGGCTGGTTCGATCAGAATGAAAACGAAACAGTAGTGCTTCTTAAAGGTAATGCGATTATCGAATTCGAAAATGACCGGCGTGTTGAAATGAACGAAGGTGACATGCTTACCATATTTGCTCACGAACGCCACCGAGTTGCATTCACCTCTGTCGATCCGCCCTGTACCTGGATCGCGGTGTTCTGGAATTGAAATTCTTTTTTAATCTGAAAATTTTCTTATTGTATTTTGGTGCATCGTGCGATTGTTCGCGGATCCCCGCAATTTTGCGCTTCGATGGAGTTTATCCCGCTGTTCGTGCTTCGACGGAGTTTACCCCGCTGTCGACATTTCGACGGAGTTTATCCTGCTACTGTCACTTCGACTCCGCTCAGTGTGACAGCAGGCAGGGCTCAATGTGACAGCGGCGGGGCTCGCCGCTATTCATTTTGAACTACGGCGTTTACTCAGCAAGGCGGAGTAGTTCTTTCAATGGACTTTTTGTCTGTTTTTGAACTTCGCTCCTCAACCTCAACCTCAACCTTAACCTTAACCTCAACCTTAATCTTAACCTCAACCTTGACTCAACTTGTCTATTTTTATATCTTTGCATCTATGTGTGGAATTGCAGGAATATTTTCGTCGGACGAACTGCTTCGTCAGCGCATTACAGCAATGAACGCGGAGCTGCAGCATCGCGGGCCGGATGCACATGCGGAGTGGACCGAAGGTCAGATGTCGCTCGCGCACAGCCGCCTTTCAATTATTGATGTTTCCGAAGCGGCGCATCAGCCCATGGTTTCAGCATGTGGCCGTTATGTGATTGCTTTTAACGGTGAAGTCTATAATTTCAAACAGCTGGCGCAGAAACTCCTGAATGATTTTCCGGAAACCTATGGTCGCAACGGATTCAAAACACAATCGGACACTGAAGTTGTGCTGGAATTATTTGCCGCTTATGGTCCGGAGTCGGTGAAAATGCTCAATGGTATGTTTGCCTATGCGGTTTATGACCGGAACGAGAAAAAACTTTTTTTGTTTCGCGATCGTGTTGGCATTAAGCCGTTGTTTTATTCTCAACAAAAAACGAATTTGAGCTTCGCGTCTGAATTGCGAAGTCTGATGAAAGCGTTATCGGTGAAAACTTTTAATGCGGGTGCTCTTCCGTTGTATCTGCATGTTGGATATTTTCCAGAGCCGCATACCGTAATCAATGAAGCGAAAAAATTTCCCGCAGCGCATTATGGCGTGTGGAACGGCGTTGATCTGACGCTGACAAAATACTGGAATCCGGAAGATTTTGCGGGCCAGACGGAGGATATTTCTTTTTCCGAAGCAACTGAAAGATTTAAAAATTTGTTGGAGGAATCTGTTACTGATTCGCTCATCAGCGATGTGCCGCTGGGTGTTTTTTTGAGTGGTGGCATCGACAGTAGTCTGGTGGCTTCTGTGGCTGCTTCGCGGGCATCGGGACGAATAAAAACTTTCACGGTGTCGTCGCCCGACGCGCTGCACGATGAAAGCACCTATGCCCGGAAAATCGCACAGCATCTGAATTCGGAGCATTATGAAATGGCGGCTGATGAAAAAGCAATGCTCGATCTTGCGCTGCCATTGCTTCAGCAGATGGATGAGCCGCTGGCGGATTCTTCGTTTTTTCCGGTGTACATCATTTCGAAATTTGCGCGGCAACATGTAACTGTAGCACTGGGCGGTGATGGCGGCGATGAGCTCTTTCAGGGCTATGGTTCTTATGTCTGGGCAAAACGATTAAGTAATTTCTGGGTGCAGATGGGATCACCCATGGCTCGATTGCAACAACGAAGCAAAAGACATTATCAGTTTTTTCATTCTGCGCTGAAAAAACATTTCAAGTCCAATATTTTCTCGATAGAGCAAAACCTGTTTCCATCCTGGGAACTGGATTCGCTGAAGTTTTCAATGCCTGAGCATTTCCCGGAAGTGAGCCGCGCTTATCTTAATCTTTCGCCGGCTGCATCGCAGGCGTTTTTCGATCTTACGCATTATTTGAAAGACGATTTGCTTGTAAAAATTGATCGCGCATCCATGCTCACAAGTCTCGAAGTTCGGCCACCACTGCTCGATCACCGGCTTGTGGAAGCATCGCTCCATTTGCCGATGGAATTCAAGACGAAAAATGGAAACACCAAATTGTTGCTGAAGGAAATTCTGGCGGAATATGTCCCACGCGAACTGTTCGAACGACCGAAGAAAGGATTCTCTGTCCCAATGCAGCGTTGGCTGAAAACAGATCTTTCATTTTTGCCCGAAAAATATCTTGAACAATCTGGTCTGCGTTTGTTTGATGCGATTCCAAAATGTTTTGTACAGAATATTGTCAAACAATACAAATCGGGAAAGGTAGACTGGTACTACAACCGCGTATGGGTTCTCACTGTATTGAGTCATTATCTTGAACAGCATAGCGACATTGAAATTCCGAAATTATCATGAGTTCGCTGAAAGTAATATACATCAGCTACGACGGCATGTGCGACCCGGTGGGAGCTTCGCAGGTGCTTCCATATATTGCGGAACTTTCGAAAAAAAACATCGAATATTTTCTGATCAGTTTTGAAAAAGCTGATAAATTTAAGTCGGGCGAAGCCGTTGTCAGGGCACAGATTGATGGGTTGTCAGTAAAGTGGTATCCGTGCAGTTACACAAAAAACCCACCGGTAGTTTCCACTACGCTTGATTTGCGGAAAATGAAGCTTTTGTGCGAAAAAATATGCAATGAGAATGCAATTGATTTCATACATGCCCGTAGCTATATTTCGGCTTTGGCTGCATTGCAATTGTTTCGAAAAAGAAATATCCCGTTTATATTTGATATGCGCGGATTCTGGGCTGACGAACGCGTCGACGGCCGGATATGGAATATGCGGAATCCGTTGTATAAAACAATATACAGCTACTTTAAAAGAAAAGAAAAAACATTACTGAAGAAATCTGCCGTCATCATTTCATTAACGCATGCTGCCAAATCGCTTATGTGCGAAGAATGGAGCGTGCCGGAAAATAAAATTCATGTTATTCCCTGTGCCGCTGATTATGCGCACTTCACAAAGCCGGATAAAAATTCGATTGACGAATTCAGATTAAAGGTTCAGGTGCCTGCTGTATCCGGAAAAACGTTGATGTATGTTGGATCAACCGGCACCTGGTATATGATGCAGGAGATGTTCGATTTTTACGATGTGTTCAGAAAAAACTTTCCGCATTCTCAGTTTGTTTTGTGCATCAATGAAAAAAATCCGGTTGTTGAATCCATGAAGCTTAAATATCCTGAAGAAATTGTTGTTCTGGAGCGAATTCCGAGAAGTCAAATGTCGCATGTACTTTCGCTGGCGGATTTTAGTGTTATGTTTATTAAACCAGCATTCAGCAAAAAGGCATCTTCTCCAATAAAGCTCGGAGAATCGCTTGCAATGGGTGTTCCTGTAATTTGCAATGCCGGCGTTGGTGATCTTGGTACTATTGAAGATGAAAAATTCGGAGTTGTTGTGAATACTACAACGATTATAGAATATGAGGCCGCTTGCAAGCGACTTGCAGCATTTGATTTCAGTGCTGCGGATATCCGCGACAGATCTGCTTTTGCGTATGATCTGGCCAGAAATGTCGACAAGTACTTTGCTGTTTATCACGAAGTAAAAGCTGATAAATATCATTGACCTGGTATGGTCTGAAATCAAAGATTTGATTATAAGTTTTGTACCTTTGCAATATGAAAATGTTGCACACTTTCTTTGTGCTGTTGTTAATCCCGCTGATGATCTTATCAACCGGGGGCTTCAATATTTTCAAACACATGTGCCATGATACCGGCGTAACGATGGTATCGTTTCAATCGCCGGAATCGTGCGAGCATGAATCAGGAGAGCACCACGAAGATTGCCTTGCAGCTTGCTGCAATCATATGGAAACTACGAATTCATGCTGCGAGAATAATCATTTATTTATTCGCACCATCGACAATGTTTCAAATACGGATGACCGACCGGTCATTGATGCTGATAACACACTTTCTAATATTACTGCGACCATTTTATTTATCGCACTGAATCAAAAAATTCCGGAGGAATATTTATTCACCGATTATACGTCGCCGCCTGAACATTCAGGCAAATCCACAGTTGTAAAACTACATTCATTAAAGATTGATTGTTGTTCTGTTGTGTAAAACAAGCAGATTAAAAACAACAAAACAGATTTTTAATGAAAAAAACAATTTTATTGTTCATGGCCATGGCCATGATATATCTTACCGGGCATTCTCAGGTGACTGGAGTGGTGTTTGGGGAAGACAATTCAGGGAAGCGAACAGTGCTTCCTGCTGCCAATGTTTACTGGTCTGACAGAGAGCTTGGTGTTGTAACTGACATGCAGGGAAATTTTTCAATTGCAGAGCCGCCTGCCGGCGTTAGAATTATAGTTTCTTATGTTGGTTATGTGAGCGATACACTGACGGATTTCAATCAAAAAAACGCTGAAATAGTTCTGAAGGAAAGCAATGTGCTGACTCAGGTTGATATCGTTGAAAATGGCTCCGGGTCGCATCTTGACAGAATGGATCCGTTGTGGACTCAGGAAATTGGCAGTGGAGAATTACAGCGTGCAGCCTGTTGCAATTTGTCTGAGAGTTTCGAAACCAACGCTTCGGTTGATGTGAATTACACCGATGCCGTCAGTGGTGCTAAACAGATTCAGTTGCTTGGGTTGAATGGAGTTTACAGTCAGCTGATGATTGAGAATATTCCGTTTATGCGCGGCCTTGGATCTGCGTTTGGACTCGAATACATTCCGGGCACGTGGATGAATTCCATTTCGATATCCAAAGGAACTTCCGCTGTAATTAATGGCTACGAGAGCATTACAGGACAAATCAATGCGGAGTTTAAAAAACCGGAAGCAAAGGAAAAGCTCTTCTTCAATTATTATCTCAATGATGCCGGCCGACACGAATTCAATTTCAATGCGGCCGCCGATTTGAACAAAAAGCTAAGCACTATTTTGCTTGGTCATTATTCGTTTAATAACACTGAAATTGACCATAACAAAGATGGCTTTAAAGATATGAATACGGGCCATCAGATCAATGTTGCCAACTTCTGGCAGTACTTCAGCCCCAAAGGACTTGAGATGAGATGGGGCATGCGTATACTCGACGAAACCCGCGCCGGGGGCCAGATTAGCGGCAGTCCTTTTTTCGTGGTGTCACCCGAAGGACTTTGGAAATCCAACATTACCAACCGCAGAGGAGAGGCGTTTGTTAAAACAGGATATGTATTCAAAGAAAGGGCTGGAACCAGTTTTGGCTTTATTAATTCTTTTTCAGTGCATGAACTCGAAATGCTATTTGGCAACAAGGCGTACAGCGGTTTGCAGAAATCTTTTTATTCGAATTTTATTTTTCATTCAGAATTTAAAGACAGCAAACATCAGTATGATGCAGGCTTCAATTTCATCTACGACAATGTATCGGAAACGATGAACGACAGTTCCTGGAACACCGAAGAAGTGGTGCCGGGTGTTTTTTTTCAATACACTTATACTTTTCCTGAAAAAGTTACGGTGATGGCGGGTTTGCGCGAGGATTACAATAACCGCTTTGGATTAATAACAACACCTCGATTACACGTAAAATATCATTTGAATAAAAAGACCACCATTCGAGCTTCAGCTGGACTTGGATCCCGCTCTCCGTATGCGATTCCCGAGAATATTTCTTTATTGACCTCAGCCAGTCAAATTGTATTTCTGGATGAACCGGAACTTGAGCAGGCGCTGAATTACGGAGCAACACTGGTGCGTTATTTTGATGTGTTGGGAAAAGAATTGATGGTGTCGCTTGAATATTTCAAAACCGATTTTCAGCATCAGATGTTGATTGATATGGAATCGGACACTTCGAATATTTATGTTTACAATCTCAATGGTAAATCGTTTTCGCACAATGCGCAGGTAGAAGTTTCCTATCCGGTGCTTAAGCATCTTGAAGTCCGCGCTGCTTTCCGTTATAACGATGTGAAACAGTCGGAGCGAAACGGAGAATTTCAGCAGAAGCCGCTTGTAAGCAATTACAAAGGATTGGTTACCCTGGCTTTTGCAAGTAACATGAAGCGCTGGCAGGCCGATGCGACAGCGCAGTTTATCGGAAAGTCGCGACTGCCAGACCGCAGCCAGTTTCCTGCACCGTATCAGCTGGATGAATACTCTCCTGAACACTTTATTGTACATTTGCAGCTTGCAAGAAACTTTAAACGTTGGACGATTTATGCAGGAGCTGAGAACATCACTGATTTCAAGCAACACCATCCCATCATCTCTGCTGACAAGCCGTATAGTCAGTATTTCGACAGCAGTGTTATATGGGGTCCGGTGATGGGCAGGAAGATTTATGCAGGAGTAAAAATCAGATTCAACAAAAAAGACTAGCAATGAAAACAACAATTGAAATAGAAAACCTGAAATGCCATGGTTGTGCAAACACAATCAGCAAGGGCATTTCCGCGATGGAAGGTGTGAACAACGTCATCGTTGATCATGAGACATCAAGTGTTACCATTGAATATGACGGCAACAACGAGCGCATGGATGAATTTGCTGAAAAGCTAAGATCGCTTGGATACCCGAAGGCAGGTGAAAATTCAACGGGCAGGAAAATCAAGTCCTACGTTAGTTGCGCCATAGGAAGAATCGACTCAAACAAAAACAAATAAAAAAGGAGAATTATGAAAACACGCATTTTTGCAATGGTTGCGGCAGCCCTCTTTGTATTGCCGATGATTACATTTGGCCAGACCGAAACGAAGGTTAAACCAAAGAAAACGGAAGAAATTAAAATCCAGACCAATCTGCATTGCGGTGATTGCAAGCAGAAAATTGAAGCTGAATTGGCTTCTGTCAAAGGAGTGAAAGAAGCTGTTGCTGATGTTGACACGAAAGTTGTCACTGTAAAGTTCAGCCCGAAGAAAACCAGCGCTGATGTAATTGTTGAGCGCATTCAGAAGCTCGGCTATCAGGCCAAGACTATCGGTGGATGCTGCCCGGGCGGCACAAAAAGCACTGGTGGATGTAAGGATTCAGGCGGCACTGAAAGCAAAAGTGGCTGCAAAGGCAGTGGAGCCGGCGCTGGAAGCGGTTCAGGCCAGGGCTGTGGCGGAAAGCACTGATGTAATTAAAATCAGAATCACTATAAACGGCGTTTCGGTTTTTCCGGGCGCCGTTTTTTTGTGCGCTATGAACAACATTGGTCACGCGTCGGAGACGCGCGCCCAGATTGATGGCCACTATGACACAAAATAAATCTGAAACACATTGGGCGCGCGTCTCCGACGCGTGACCTTGTCCCAGTGCTATTGCACTCATGTGGTTAATCTGTTGACAAACGGAGCGCGGAGGTGTTGCCACCAAAGCACAAAACTTCCTGAGTACGAAGTTCCCGGTCCCTGTTTGAGTTGTAGCTAATTTGACGCAACCGGGATCTCCCGGAAAACCTTCGCGGCTTCTCTATTTTTCCGCCCACAGATTTCGCAGATTTTATTCGGCAACCAGCATTTTTCTGGAAGCTTTTCTCCGTTTTATTATCATAATAAGAGCAATGGTATAGGCAATGATGAAAGCAACGGTTCCGCTCAGAATTCCAATAATATTTACGTTTGGTTCGAACATGATTATAAAGGCGGTCATACAGGCGAGCAGTATGAGATTTGGTATTACGTATAAGATATAACCCCAGGCTTTTCCACGAAACATGATGAATGAACCAAGCCATTTTATCAGGATGAACAATTCTCCGACAGCGACAATCATGTAGTATTTGCTGTCGTTCAGCGCAAAGTCCATCTTAAAAGAACGTTTTAATGCGCCATCAAGAAAAGAAGAAAACATGGCTTTATTTGCTTCTTCAAAAATCATCCACTCAATGTAAATATAAGAGAAATACAGTGAGATAATTCCGGTTAGAAAAAACAGAATTTTAACCAGCAACGAAGGTTTGAATTTGAAGGTCATGGTAAATATTTAGACTTCAAAGCTAACAAAAAAAATAAAAAAAACTGCCCGAAGGCAGTTTTAATTCAATTACATAGTTGGTTGACTAGGATATACCGGTGCTACTGGCTCTACCGGCGGATTGTATTGTGCACTTCCATAACCCAGAATAGGGATGAAAATAATCGACAGGAAAATCAATCCAAGTGTAAAACCAACACCTTTTCCAAAATTAACACTGATAGCGTGAAGCAGCATAATTAAGAAAATGAAGTTGGCGATGGGAACGAGGAGAATAATGATCAGCCACCATGCTGGTTTTTTTGCAATCAGCGTCATCACGTAAATGTTGTAAATGGGAACCAGAACTGCCCATCCGGGCTGACCAGCTTTTGTGAAAATTTTCCACATTGGAACGATTACCAGAAAAATCATGATAACCAGGTAAACGAGAATCATTGCGATCATAGGCTTAGGGTTTTAAGTTAGTGTTTAGTTTTTAGAAATTGAAACCTCTTGAAAAATCCATATTGCTGTAGTTGAGACCAACTGCCAGAGCGATAATAACACCAATAATCATCAGTGCAAGACTGACAATCATAACAATTCCGCTGGTGACAAAGAAGTTTTTCACTTGTTTGTGATAATCGGCTAAGTCTGACTGGGAGCCAGACATCAGAAATGTTTTTGCGCGGTTAGATGCATTGATGAGGAAAAGTCCGATAATAAACGGAATCCATGTGAAAAGAATTCCGATACCAAATGTCATAATGGTGTATAAAGCAGCCATCACAATATTAAACACGCCCATAAACATCATCCAGCCACGTGTTTTGGCAATGTGGTCTTTAATCACGTCTTCCCATGTCATCTGCGGTTGTTGTGGCGGATAATAGTTTTGCTGCTGATTGGGATCCTGATAATTGTTGGGTTGCTGTTCCATGGTTAATTATGTTAAAGAAGCAAATATATAATAATTCTGACTCATTGTCAAACAGGACCAGATTTTTTTTAAAAACATCTCATAAATCTGTGGTTCTGTAATGAAGGAATCTGTCTGAAATTGCGATCGGGAGCAAAAACAACATTCCACCGTCCGAAAGCGACGAAGGAGCTGAAGGACATGGAACCGTTGTTTTTGCAGATGTTACGACGGTTCCATGTTCTGGCCTGTTTAGAAAACCCACGAAGAGTTTCGAACTCTTCGTGGGTTAATTGTAGCCGGAACGGTGGAATGTCGTAACAACTCGTTATTTTGAGACAGTTTATGGCTTACGGTTCAATGTGCAATTTCAAGCAGTATCTCAGCAATATTTGAAAAGATTCCAACCCCAGTTGAGCAATACAATTAAGACAAGGACAATCACAACCGTTTTTTGTCCAAGAACACGGTTGGTTTTTTCAAAAAACAAATAAAGGCTTGCCTTTTTGGAGATTGCGTCGTACAGCAGCCAGAACGGTAGTACAACCATGATGGCAGCAATAACAATCCCGAACGGATTGAACAAAACAGATGCAACTAAATCGCCCTGGAAAAGTGATTCTACGGCCCGTGAGGAGCCGCACGAAGGACATGGAATGCCGGTTACGTTTCGAAAATAGCACACTTTTAAATCAGTGATCCCGAAAAGCTTTTCTGCAACACTTAAAAATGCTAGCCAGCAAAAACCCAGCAGACATGCAGCAGCTGCGAAAAAATAGAATTTTCTTTTTTTCTTTTCAACTGTAGCCGCGGGTGTCACAGCAATGTTTTTCAAAATACTTTTAGTATCCGAGATACATCTGGAATTTTTCCATGTTTTTCTGACGGGTCAGACCCATGATGGTGAACCAGTCAATGATTGTCCAGATGCCGAATCCACCGCAGGTAAGCAGTTTCAAAACGCCCAGTCCGGTATCTCCAAGAATGAAACGGTCGACACCGAGTGAGCCGGCAAAAAGCGAAACGATAAGAATCATCGTTGGATCATGTAGCTGCAGGGCCTGAATACTAATCCATTTCGAGTCATCCATGGCGAGCAATTTTTCTCTGATAAATCCAAGTTGATGCGGTTCGAAAAATTTCGCATTTGTCATCAGAAACATGTCGACATTTTGTGCGTTCATAGTTTTTATAGTTTAATGAGAATCCGGATGCAGCTTCGGAAAGATGGCTGCATCAGGTAAAATTATTTATTCAATTGATCCGATTACTTTTTCAACTTCGTCAAGAATCTCACCAGTACTCACCAGTTCTTTCATTTTGTTGTGATCAGGATAGAGCGGGCGATCAATCTCAAGGTAATCAACATATTTGCGGATTACTTTATGGGCCGTTTCGGTGCCGGTTCCCCATTTGTACGGAGTCTCGAGTTTGTTGCGGAGATTGAGTGCCTGAGCGGCAGCCATGAATTCGATTCCCAACACACCATTGGCGTTTTCCATGATCTGGAAATTTTTCAAAGCTGTATTCATACCCATCGAAACAAAGTCTTCCTGATCGGCAGCTGCCGGAATACTCTGAATTGATGCGGGAGCCGAAAGAATCCGCTGTTCAACAATCTGCATGTCGGCAGTGTACTGACTCAGCATAAGGCCTGAGAAAAGTCCGGGATTTTCACTGAGGAACGGTGGAAGTCCAATGCTCAGCGCCGGATTGTTCAAACGATTCATTCTGCGCTCTGAAAGCACACAAACCATGGTGATGCAATATCCGGCCATGTCCATGGGAACCGCTACCGGTGAGCCCTGGAAGTTGGCACCTGACAGCTGCAGATTTTCTTCGGGGAAGAAAATAGGATTGTCGCCAACACCATTCAATTCAATTTCAACCTGCGATTTGGCATATTTCAATGCATCGTGTGCAGCACCGATTACCTGCGGAGTTGAGCGCATAGAATAAGCGTCCTGTACTTTTACCTTCATGCGTTTTTCCATCAAATCGCCATTGGCAGCCACTTTACGAATGGCAGCTGCAGAACGGATGGCTCCGGCAAAGCCACGCACTTCATGAATTTTATGATTGTAAGGTCCAAAGTTGGCTTTCAGCGCTTCGAGCGACATGGTTGTGGCAATTTCGGCCTGTTTCAGAAAACGATTGGCATCGTACAGGAAAATGGCACTCATAGCCGTAAGTACGTTTGAACCATTGATGGTAGCCAAACCGTCGCGGGCCATCAGGCCGGGAACGGGAATACCGGCGCGTTTCAGCGCTTCTTTACCTTCGAGCAGTTCGCCTTCAAAATATGCATGTCCTTCGCCCATCATCAGCAACGCGATCTGCGACATAGGGGCAAGGTCGCCGCAGGCACCAACAGAACCTTTTTTACAAACCATTGGAGTCACGCCTTTATTGAGCATGTCAACCAGCGTCTGTGTGATTTCAAGGCGGCAGCCCGAGTTTCCGTGAGCGTGAACGTTGATTCGTCCAACCATTGCGCCCCGCACCCATTCGATGGGCATTGGGTCGCCGATACCGGCAGCATGATTATATACGAGGTATTTCTGAAATTCTTTGATCTGTTCTTCGTTGAGAACCATTTCCGAAAATTCACCGATCCCGGTGTTGATGCCGTACATAATTTCGCCAGCCTCGAGTTTCTTTTCCACCATGGCGCGACAAGCGTTGATGCGTTTCACTGCATCGGGATGGAGTTCAACTTTTTCGCCTTTACGTGCTACCTGCACCAGTTTTTCAATGGTCAGACCCTGACCGTTTATTACTATTGCCATTTTGTTTTGGGTTAGATTGTTTTGTGAAAATTCGAAAACGCTAAATTAGAAAAAATGGAAAGACAAAGGAAAAAAGTTTGAAACCCAGCCCTCGAAGGGTTTCAAACCCTTCGAGGGCTAAGTTTCAAACCCTTTGAGGGCTTTGTTCAGGAGTTTGTTTCACTCCGCTTAAAACCAATGCTGCCGCTTTGTGTGCTGGTGGGCAACTCAATGTCGTTGAAATCTTCCCTGATGATGGTGGCAATCATTTGTGGCGCACGCAGGCTGCTTTCCATCGAGGCGAGTCGCAGATTCTGGCGTCGGATGACGGTTTGGGTGATCTTGCGGATCTCTCTCGCATTGCCGAAATATTCATCGCGTTTTTTAAGCATGTCGGCAATCAGTGTCAGAAAATGTTTTTCAGTATCGGAATCCATCAGCAATCCTTCGGTTTCAAACATGCCTCTGGCAATATCGAGCAACTCGGTTTCGGTGTAATCAGGAAAATTCAGCACCCTGTCAAAGCGTGATTTGAGGCCGGGATTCGACAATAAAAATTTACTCATCGGTCCGGGATATCCAGCGGCAATGATAGCGAATTCGCCGCGATGATCTTCCATTTCTTTGAGCAGAACTTCCACGGCTTCTTTCCCGAAATCGTTGCCACCATTATCGGTGAGCGCATATGCTTCATCGATGAACAGCACGCCGCCCATGGCATTATCAATCACTGTCTGTGTCTTAATAGCAGTCTGACCAATGTATCCAGCTACGAGTTCCGATCGGTCAACTTCAACAACATGTCCACGCTCAAGTAAGCCAAGTGCCTTGTAAAGCTGGCCAATGATGCGGGCTACGGTGGTTTTGCCTGTTCCCGGATTTCCGGTGAAAACTGTGTGCAGAGAGAATTTATTCAGAACATCTTTTCCGAGATCGTTGTAGTAGCGGACCAATTTCACCAACTCATTCATTTCGGTTTTGATAAGATTGAGTCCAACCAAATGATTCAGATCGTTGAGGGCGATATTGAGCAAACCCTCATCGACAGCCAGTTTCAGCTTTTTCTTTACTTCACGCGATCTGATTTCAGTCACATCGCTCAGATGGATTGTCGACAATTCATCTTCACTCAGATCTCTCACATTTGGCTTGAGCATCAGGCGGCGGGCCATATTCATTTTCGCTTCATCTACCAGCGACAAGGCCATGCGGGCGTTTCCGAATGTGCGGTCACGACTCCGGTATTCTGCAATTACAAAATCATTCATTTCTTTTTCTGCTTCCGGCGAAATGATCAGTTTTTTCTTTGTTGCATAATGATGAATAATTTTCAAGAGCTCGTCCGGCAGATAATCTTCGAAGTGAAATGAATAATTGATGCGGCTTTTCAATCCGGGATTGGAGAAAAGAAAATCATGCATCTCGTTCGGATAGCCTGCAAACATGATGGCTATATCGCCTTTACCATCGGACATTTCCTTGATGAGAATTTCAATTACTTCGTGGCCGAAATCTTTTTCATCGTCTTTGCGGTACAACGCATAGGCCTCATCGATAAACAGAATTCCACCTTGAGCTTCGCTGATTTTTTTCTTCACTTTCGGCGCGGTCTGTCCGATGTATTCGGCCACCAGTTCTGCGCGACCTACTTCAATCACATGACCTTTCGACAGCAACCCCATTGTGTTGTAAATTCGTCCAAGCAAATTGACAACCGTTGTTTTTCCTGTGCCGGGATTGCCGGTAAAAATACTGTGCAGACTCACTTTGTCGGAATCCTGAAACCCTTTCTCCTTGCGGATACTGATGAAGTCGATGTAACTGATATGCTCGCGAATTTGCTTTTTTACAGATGAAAGTCCGATCAGCTGATCGAGTTCCGCAAGCACCTCTTCAATGTTTTCTTTTTTTGCTGCATTATTTACAAGAGCATTGTTCTGAATCAGTCCCGGAGCGAAAACTTCGACATCTCCTTCTTCGGCGGTTTCTTCGAAATGCAGCGGGATGGTGCCGAGCAGATTTTCCATGAACACGACTTCGACGTAGTACAAGTCTTGTTTGTAGGTGTCACCGCCAGTATTGTTGCCCCATCCCGTAGCGAAACTCAACTTTGCATTGGCGCTTGAATTCACATAATTGAGCATGCTGGTCGTGCCTTTCAATTGACGGGCCTTGTCGTAGAAAAACAAAAACACTTCGCAGTAATATGGTTGAGCTGCTTTGTTTTCGATAGTCACTTCCACCCAAACATATTTGGTATCCGTTTTCGAAAATTGCTTCAGATAAACACGTTCTTTTTCATCAACGAAATTCCACCCACCTTCGAAAACGCGCATGGATTGCAGGTTGAAATATGGATTATTTTCCTGTGTTACGAGGCCTTCCCCTTCCACGTGAAATTCAGCGGTACCAACCATTTCGCCTTCAATCCAGGCTTCCCAGAAATAGTCTCCGCGTTTCCAGAACGAACCGTTGGCTTCTGCACCCCATCCCTGACGGAAATAGATTTCGTTTTTTTCTTTACTCACATCGAGTTTTTCCACAATGTTGCACAGTTCTTTATTATTTCCCTTTGTGTCTTTGGAAAAACATTTCAGATTGATTTCTGCAGTCCAGTCTTCTTCGTCAAAAAGTTTGTTATAGAAACTAAGTTCAGCATACAGATAAGTTGTTTCAAGATTTTCGAAAACCTTTCTGTATTTTTTCCCATCGAGCACCCATTCAGTGCTTGCATACACTTTCAGGGCCTTGAATTTATAAGCTTTTCCGATAGAACTCATTTTTCCCATTCCGGTAATTTTTTTGAAATAACAGATGCCGTTGCAGAGTTTTTTATTTTTCTGATTCCTCCAATAGGTCCCTGATAAAGAACTTCGCCACCAAGATCGCCGCCATGCGGACCCAGATCGATAATATAGTCGGCGCATTTTACCAGTTCCATATTGTGCTCAACAAGAACTACCGAATGGCCTGCATTAATAAGTCTTGTGATGGACTGATAAAAATACTGAATGTCGTGATAATGTAAGCCTGTGGTTGGTTCATCAAAAATGAACAATATTGATTCGTTGGGGAGTGCTTTTGAAAGAAATGAAGCAAGCTTAATGCGTTGTGCTTCGCCACCTGAGAGCGAGCTGCTGGATTGTCCAAGCTGAAGATATCCAAGGCCGACATCGGCAAGCGGTTGAATTTTGTCGCATATGCGTTTGCAATTCGTTCCAAATTTTCCGTCTATCTGATCTCTGAATAATTTTAATGCTTCTTCAACGGTCAAATCCAGTATGTCTGAAATACTTTTATCGGCAAATTGCACATCAAGTACATCAGATTTGTATCGTTTTCCTTCGCACTCTTCACAAACAAGATGAACGTCAGCCATAAACTGCATTTCGACCGTTATTGTTCCTTCGCCCTGACACATTTCGCAGCGTCCACCCTCCACATTGAAAGAGAAAAATCCGGGTTTGTAATTTCGTTGTTTTGACAACGGTAGTGATGCAAAAAGATCGCGGATTTCGTCAAAAGCTTTCAGGTAGGTGGCCGGATTAGAGCGGGTAGAGCGACCGATCGGATTCTGATCCACCATTTCAACTCCGGTGAGTAAATGGATGTCACCATCAATGGATCCGAAGCTTCCGCCTTGTTCTGAATAATTTCCGAAATGGCGTTGCAGTGCTGGATACAGCACTTGCCGGACCAATGATGATTTTCCGCTTCCACTCACACCGGTCACGGCAGTAATGGCATTGATGGGAATTTTTACGCTGATATTTTTCAGATTGTTTTGCTCAACATTTTTTAGTTCAATAAAAAATTTAGGCTTTACTGTTTTTTCTTTCGATGGCAATTGGTCTTCGCCTCTGAAATACTTAGCCGTGTAGCTGTCTTTGTTTTTCATAAGCTGTTGCATAGTGCCCTGAAACACGATGTGCCCGCCATTGCGGCCAGCGCCGGGTCCGATGTCAATTATGAAATCCGACGCACGAATAATGTCTTCATCGTGTTCAACAACAATTACAGTGTTGCCCATGTCGCGCAAACTTTTCAGCACACTAATTAGTTTTTCGGTATCGACCGGATGCAGTCCGATACTGGGTTCATCCAGAATGTACATTGAACCCACCAGACTGCTGCCGAGTGCGCGCGCCAGGTTTATGCGTTGTGTTTCACCGCCGGAAAGTGTATTTGAAAGCCGGTTCAGCGTAAGATATTCCAGTCCTGTATTACTAAGAAATTTTAGCCGGAAATTTATTTCGCGCAAAATATGATGAGAAACTTTTTCATCGTATTCAGATAGATTCAGATTGTTGAAAAACTCAATCAGGTTTCTGACAGGCATCAGCACCAGATCGGAAATAGATTGATCGTTTATTTTCACGTAGGATGCATCGTGGCGAAGTCGCGTTCCGCGGCAGTCGGGACAACCTGTACGTCCCTTGTAGCGCGACAACATGACGCGGTATTGTATTTTGTACAGGTTTTGTTGAAGCATATTGAAAAATGCATCGAGGCCTTCAAAATGTTTGTTGCCGGTCCAAAGCAATTTTTTTTGCGCGGCGGTGAGTTCGCAAAATGGCTTATGCACAGGAAAATCAAATTCCCAGGCCACATTGAGAAAATCGTTCAGCCACTCACTCATTTTTTCACCTTTCCATGGAGCGATGGCGCCATCATAAACGGATAGTGCTTTGTCAGGAATCACAAGATCGGGATCGATGCCTATGATGGTTCCAAATCCTTCGCAAGTGGGGCAGGCACCGTAGGGATTATTGAATGAAAACAAATTGACTGACGGTTCTTCAAAAGAAATTCCATCTTCTTCGAAGCGGTTTGAAAACGATTCGTAATGTTTGTCGTTTTCAGAATAGATAATGCTGATTCCGCTTCCTTCAGTGAAGGCTGCTTCAATACTCAGTGAAAGGCGTTGCGCAATTTCTTCGGGGTCTTCCGTTGTCACTGCGCGATCGATCATCAGATATAGTCTGTCTGATTTTATTGCCGATTTTTTCTTTTTCAGTTCTTCGAGTAGCGTTTCAATGGGAATAGTCTCACCGTCAACAAGCATGCGGGAGTAGCCTTGCTGCAAACTGAGGGCAAGTGCTTCACTAAGGCTCAGCCCTTCGCGAACTGCATATGGAGTAATGAGATATACGCGGGTGCCGGCAGGAAGTTTTTTCAGATAAATGAGAACATCTTTTGTCTGATGACGTTTCACCTCATTACCGCTTACGGGAGAATAGGTGCGGCCGATGCGCGCATACAGAAGCTTAAGATAGTCGTAAATTTCAGTGACCGTTCCAACTGTTGAACGCGGATTTCGAGTGGACGATTTTTGTTCAATAGCGATGGCCGGAGCAATGCCTTCAATGATGTCAACATCGGGTTTGAGCATACGTCCCAGAAACTGACGCGCATAGGAACTCAGGCTTTCAACATATCGGCGCTGACCTTCAGCAAAAAGTGTATCGAACGCCAGCGAACTTTTTCCGGAACCGGAAAGTCCGGTAATGCAGGTTAACTTCCCTGCCGGAATTTCAACGGAAACATTCTGCAGATTGTTTACCCGTGCGCCTTTTATAATGATTTTCTGATCTTTTTTCATGGACTTGCAAAGATAAGAAATTAGTCAGGAAATTCCTCACCTTAAATTATTCTTTTGCAGGTGCAACCACTTTGAGCAGGATTGGTCTTTATTGGGTTAAAGACCGCCCACCTGACAGTTTATTTCCAGCATTATAGCAATGGAGGCCTGTTTTGTGTTTGCAAGGTATATAATTACCTTTGCAAGCAATTCATTGTGTTATTTCTGATTATTTTCAGGGAGGTCGATTTTAATCCGGATGATTACTCTAATTCAGTTTTATGAAAATAAAGATTTTTTTTGTTGCAGCTTGTGTTCTTTTTAGTCTGAGCAGCATTGCCCAGATTAGTGTTACTGCTCAGTCGAACGCAACGGTGCTGGCGCAATATCTTGCGGGCCAGAATATTTCCGTGTACAATGCGACACTTCTTGGCAGCACATTGCAATCGGGCTATTTTACTTATACCGGAGGTATGCTTGAAACTTCATCGGGCGTGATTTTATCAACTGGTAATGCTGCCGATGCTGTGGGCCCGAATAGCAGCGAAAACACTTCATCATCCATGAATCAGCCGGGTGATGCAGCTCTGACTGCGCTGGCAGGGTACAGCACCTTCGACAGGGTTGAGTTGAAATTCGACTTTCAGGTTCAGTCCGATTATGTGGAGTTCAGCTATATTTTTGCATCCGAAGAATACAATGAATTTGTAAACACGCAGTATAACGATGTGTTTGCTTTTTATATCAGCGGCCCCGGAATTGTTGGCGAAAAAAATCTTGCAGTGGTACCTACCACCAACGTCCCTGTTACCATCAATTCCATAAACAATGGAAGTTTCTGGCAGTTTTATAATGACAATGAATTGGGAATGCTGACAAATCATGTGGAGTTTGATGGCTATACAACAAAAATGAAAGCCGTTGCGTCCGGACTCATTCCATGTTCAAACTACACATTGCGTCTTGTAATTGCTGACGGATCGGATCAGGCCTATGACTCATGGGTGCTTCTTCAGGAAAACTCATTGGTGCAGGGAAATGTGAGCGCAATCACCACAACACCGACTGTTGACAACACCGCGCTGGAAGGCTGTATTCAGGCCAGTTTCACTTTTCAGCTGGATAGTGTTTACACGTATGATATTCCAATTTATTATGAAATTCTTGGTTCTGCTATCAACGGCGTGGACTATGATCAGATTGAGGACCATATAACAATTTCTGCCGGACAATCCAGTGCTACCATCATTATTGATGCATTTGCTGACGGACTAACAGAAGGTCAGGAAATAATTTATTTAGTTTATGAACCCACTGCATGCGGCCAAAAAGACACCATTCAGCTTTTTATTGATGATTCGCAGCCGATAGATTATTCATTGGCGGGAATTGATCTTGGATGCGCTGGCGACAGCAGTGGTCAGATTGATGCAGCCATCACAGGCGGTTTCCAACCTTATGTATTAACTATAGTGGATTCACTCAGCAACTCACTGACAGTTCTCTCCACTGACTTGCCGGTTGATTATCTCCAGGCCGGAACCTATGAAGTGTTTGTTGACGATATTTACGGTTGCAATGGCGATGCACAAGTCATCAGCGGTGAGTATGATGCTGGTGCTACGTTTCTGCCGGATGGAAATGGAAACGTGTATACCACATCTATTCCGATTACCGGATTTGGGGCAGCTGTGCTCACAAATCCAAGTCAGCTGCAGTCGCTGTGTCTGAACATGGAACATTCGGCGCTGGGTGAGGTTGAGATCGTTTTGATAGCACCAAACGGAACTCAGCTAACTCTGAAAGAAAGATTCAACAATGCAGATGGCGGACATACAAATATGGGCGAACCATGTGCCAAAGGTCCCACCGATGGCGGAAATACGGATACCACAGCCGGAGTTGGATACGATTATTGTTTTACAAATAATCCGGTGTTTGGAACCATGGTTGATGAACAATCAAATTACAATTATACTTACACTGATTTGTTGGGCGAGGTGTTGACCGACAATTATCTTCCTGCCGGCTCATACACCCCATATGAATCATTCATGAATCTGGTTGGAGTTCCGTTGGATGGTATCTGGACAATCTGGGTTAAAGATCATAATCCACAGGATAACGGGTGGATTTTCAACTGGACTATCAGTTTCACAAGCCTGAATTCGGGAAATACTTTGACACTGAATGAACCCGATTCAAATATTATCACTGTTGCTACAACCAGCCCGGCTTGCGGAGCAAACACTGGTGCTCTCAACATCACTGTCAGCGGCCCGGATGGACCTTTCACATATCTCTGGAGTAATGGTGCTGTCACCGAAGACATCAGTAATCTGGCTGCAGGCGTGTATACCGTAACGGTTACGAATGCAAACGACTGTAACACTATTGGTGTATTTACGGTTTCAAACATTGCAGGTGCCGTGGTAACTGAAGTGATTACTCATCAGCCATGCGTTGGCCAGAATAACGGAGCCATTGACATTTCGGTCTCGGAGACTATTACATCATATGCATGGAGTAATGGAGCCACAACGCAGGATGTTGCCAGCCTTTCACCCGGAATTTATACCGTGGTTGTAACTGCTGCTACCGGTTGTGTGACCTCGAAAACTTTTGAAGTGATGCCGGCCAATCCAATTATATTATCATCGGGAGTTATCAATGAAATCTGCGGCAACATGGAAGGGGAAATCAATCTTGAAGTTTCCGGCGGTGTTTCGCCATATCAGTATGTATGGTCAAACGGTGCATCGACACAAGATCTTACTGATTTATTTCAAAACACTTATTCAGTAACCGTAACCGATGCCAATAGCTGTACTGCTGTTAAAAGCGTGACGGTAATGAATATTGTAGGACAGTGTTCTGTTGCTTGTGATCTTGCAATTAACAATGCTACAGTAGTTCAGGAAACCTGCGGCAATGCAAACGGTTCCATCAGCATTTCTGCCTTTAGTTCCAACGCACCGATTCTTTACAACTGGAGCAACGGTGCAACGACATCGTCGCTCAGCAACCTGCCGGCAGGTGCATATTCAGTAACACTTACCGATGCTGAAGATTGCAGTGTGACAAGTTCATACACGATAGTAAACAATGCGGGAAATTTATTAATTACAAATCCAATTGTTGTTAACGAAGTTTGTGGAAACAACAATGGTTCGATAAACATATCAACATCCGGCGGAAACGGAACACTTTCTTACCTTTGGAGTAATGGTGCTGTAACCCAGGATTTAAGCGGTATTTCAGAAGGAATATATTCTGTTACAGTTACTGATCAGACCAATTGTTCGGTAAATGCATCATTCAACGTAATCAATGAAACAAGCGGAATGTCGCTCACATTTCAATATGTGATGAACGAAACATGCAACAACAATCAGGGTTCAATCGACATTAATCTTTCAACCGGAACTTACACTTATCTGTGGTCAAGCGGTGCTGTAACGCAGGATCTGACCGGATTATCTGAAGGAAGTTATACTTGCACAGTTACACAAAGCGGCACCGGTTGTCAGCTGATAACGCCGGTTTTCAATGTTCAGAATCTTGCCGGAACGCTGGCCATAAACATTCTTGATTATGACCATGAGTACTGCAATCAGAACAACGGTGAAATCATGTCAAGCGTTACAGGTGGCTCTGCGCCTTATGCTATACTGTGGTCAAACGGAGAAACAACAAATAATATTTACAACCTGAATGAAGGAACTTATTCCTGCACAGCAACTGATGCATCGGGATGCAGTGTGTCCTCAGCTCCGGTTGTAATTGTAAATACGGCTGGAACGCTTAATGTTGCCTATGCCATGAGCGAAGAATTCTGCAACAACGATCTTGGAAGCATCAACATCATGGTAACTGGCGGTGTAAGCCCGATCAGCTATGCATGGTCAAATGGTGAAACGACGGAAGATATTGACAGTTTGACAAGCGGCAACTACACGTACACAGTGACCGATGCCAACGCTTGCGCCGCATCCTCGGCCATTTATGTGTCCGAAAACTCCGGCTCATTGACAATTATAAGCGACAGTGTTGTCCATACAACGTGCGCTCTGAGTCAGGGAGAAATTTACATTGAACCCATTGGTGGCAGTGGTATATACACATTTATCTGGTCAAACGGAGCCATCACAGAAGACATAATTGGTATTCCGACTGGTTTTTATACTGTTACTGTTTCCGATGCAATTGGTTGTTCCCAATCTTCATCGTATGTAGTGAATGGAAGTCTGGAAATGGACTCCGTTTCTATAACAAATGATGCCTGCAATTTTTTAGATGGTGGAATAAATATTTCTGTTTCAGGCGGAAGTCTGTATGCATTCAACTGGAGTAATGGTGCGACAAGCGAAGATCTCTCAGGAATTGGTGCCGGAAATTATTCCGTTCAGATTTCATCGTTTGAGGGATGCGTTTTTGATACATCATTTGTGGTCGAAAATACTTTGAATTGCAGCAGTATTTGTATTGATGCCCAGACCACCGAAACAAGCGGAGTGCTCTTTGATTCAGGCGGTCCCACAGCCAATTATGCAAACAATCAGAACTGCGGATTCCTCATTCAGCCTGATTGTGCAGATTCTGTGATTCTTACTTTCACTAGCTTTGTGACTGCATCGACCAATGATAATCTACGCATTTATGACGGTCATGATGCTACTGGTATTTTACTTGGAACATATTCTGCTACGACAATTCCGCCAGTACTCACTGCCGCTTCAGGACAAATGTTCCTTCTGTTTGTCAGCAATGCAAACGGGACTGCGGCCGGGTTTGAAGCAAACTGGACCACCATTCCTCTTACAACAATTCCAACAGCTGCCTTCACTGTTTCTGACAATAATCCGGCTTTGAACACGTCTGTTTCATTTGTAAATACGGATGCAGATGCTTTTGACTGGAACTGGGATTTTAATGGCGATGGCATTACCGATGGTACAACGCAGAGTGTCTCTAACACTTTCACTTCTCCTGGTTCTTATACAATTTCTTTGATTGCTTCGAACTGCAATGGGGCTGACACAACAACGCAAACAATTATTGTCCAGAGTGCGCCGGAAATTTCGCTCAGCTCTGATTCAATAACACATTACACTTTGACGAACTGTGATACTTCCGCTACACATTCTTTCACAATTTTCAATACAGGAACCGGAGATCTGGTCTGGACCGGAGCTAGCGGATTACTAACGCTGGTGCCGTCTTCCGGAACAATTGCTTCGGGTGCGCAGCAGCTCGTTACTGTCACAATTCCTGTTTCTTCACTGGCCGGGGATTATTTTTACTACAACATCATTTCGTCAAACGATGCAGACGAGGCTACTTTGACAGATACTGCGATTACGCATCAGACCATGAACTGTTTAAACCTGATGTGTTCTGTAACCGGTTCAGTTCAGGTGAGCGGACAGTTGACCGATAATGGTGGCGCTGCAGGCCCATATAGCGATAATATGAATTGCGGCTTCCTGATTCAGCCCGATTGTGCAGATGCTGTAACGCTGGCATTTACTTCGTTTGCAACGCAGGCAGGATCTGATTTTGTGAGAGTTTATAATGGAACAGATGCAACAGGTACTTTGCTTGGTGCATTTTCCGGGACGAATGTTCCTGCTCCTGTAACAGCAAACTCAGGATCAATGTATGTTTTGTTTACGAGTAATTCTACAATTACCAACACAGGCTTTATTGCCAATTGGTCATCCGATCTCTTCACATCCGCTCCTACAGGCGCTTTCACAGCTTCGGACAACAATCCGGCCCTGGGAGTGAATGTTGTTTTTACAAATACAGAAGCCAATGCATCCGATTGGCAATGGGATGTGGATGGTGACGGAACGACCGACTACACAACACAGAATATAAGCTATGCATACACAACTCCCGGAACATACACTGTTTCATTGATTGCATCGAATTGTCTGGGTGGTGATACAACGCAACAGGTGATTGTTGTTCAGGCGGGGCCTGAGATTGCGTTGAGTTCCGACTCAATAACGGATTACACAATTTCCGATTGCGGTACAGAAATTACACACACTTTTACAATTTACAATAATGGCGGAGGAGATCTTGTCTGGAACGGAACCAACGGAACCTATGCTTTGGTGCCGGCTTCCGGAACAATTGCCGGAGGTTCTTCTCAAACAGTAACCGTGATTTTCCAGGCATCGGCAACGGCGGGAGATTATTCATTTTACAATACGATTTCTTCCAATGATTCTTTGAGCCCTGTTTTGTCAGACACTGTCATTTTACATCAGTCAACAAACTGTTTGTTTGTCATGTGTACAGACACAGCTTCAACACAGCAATCCGGATTAATTTCAGATAGTGGTGGCCCAACAGGAAATTACAGTCCAAATGAATCCTGTGAATTTTTAATTCAGCCTTATTGTGCCGATGCTGTCACGCTTGCTTTCACAAGCTTTGCAACACAGGGCTGGGGCGATAATCTGAAAGTGTATGACGGAACCGACACAACTGGAGTTTTACTTGGCACCTTTAGCGGAACGACTATTCCTGCTGCAGTGACAGCTAATTCCGGCTCAATGTTCCTATTGTTTACAACCAATGCTTTCAATCAAATTGCAGGATTTGTGGCTGAATGGAATGCGGTTTTGATTACGACCCCTCCTGCTGCAGTATTTACAGTTTCAGACAATAATCCGCCAATGAATTCCAACGTCGTTTTCACAAGCACGGATGCAAATGCAACTGCCTGGCTTTGGGATGTGGATGGTGATGCGACAACTGATTATACAACACAATCCGCAACTCATGCATTCGATACTCCGGGAACATATACCGTAACTTTGATTGCATCAAATTGTGTTGGAGCTGATACAACTACTCAGACAATTGTTGTGCAGACATCTCCGGAAATTGAAGTTCTGCCTTTGATTCCATCGGAATATACCATTGCTACCTGCGACACTTCAATCACACACACAATCTATGTAATCAACAACGGCACCGGAGATCTTGACTGGAGCATCAGCAACGGAAGCTCGGTTTTTGTGCCGTCTGCCGGCATTGTGGCTCCTGGCGATACTCAGATTGTTGTCGTTGTATTTAATAGTGAACCTGTGGTTGGATTTTATGAATATTATAATTCCATTTCTTCCAACGATCCGCTGAATCCTGTAATAACAGACACCGTCATTATTAATCAGAGTATTTATTGTCAGGCGGTTTGTGTAAATTCTTTATCTATTCTCGAAAGCGGCACACTCACTGATGATGGAGGAGTGAACGGCAATTACAGCAGTAATTTGAATTGTGGATTTTTGATTCAACCGCCTTGTGCTGATACCATTGTTCTGACCTTTGATTCATTCGAAATGGAGGACAACTTCGACAGTGTTTATGTTTATGATGGCATAGACAATTCCGGCATTTTGCTGGGAGGATTTTCGGGTGTCGTTGTTCCATCAGCGCTGACAGCTCAATCCGGCGCGATGTTTATCTTATTAACTTCGGACGCGTCGGTAGAAATGGCTGGTTTTACTGCTGCATGGACTTCTGATCTATTTGTTTGGCCCGCCGTTTCCGGTACTGTTACCCAGGCCACCTGTGCAACCTGCAACGATGGCGCAATTGAAATGAGCTCAGCAGGCAGTGTGATTCTTTCTTACGAGTGGTCAGTCGGGTTATTTACCGAAGATGTTTACGGACTTTTACCTGACAATTATTCGGTAACGGTTACCACGCCAAGCGGGTGTGATACTACATTTGATTTTGTTGTGTCTTATATTGACGGAATAAACGACATCAATGCAGAAATGAATTTCATGCAGGTGTATCCCAATCCCGCATCATCAGATGTTTTCGTTGAATGGAATTTTACGGAAAATGAAAATGTCGTAATTGAACTTTCGGATGTTTTTGGCCGGGTACTATATTCTTCTGAAGAATCACATGAAGGAAAACTTAAGCTGAGTCTGGGCGTTTATGCTAAAGGCGTGTACCTGATCCGCTGCAGAAATTCAAAAGGAGAAAAAATCAAAAGAATTGAAATTGTGGATTAGTAAGAATTAAACAAGCTGATTTTTAGTATCAGTTATAAATTTTAACAGCTTATATTTTGTACCCGTTTTCGGGCGAAAGTATAAGCTGTTTTATATCATCTGCGGCCTTGCTGCATGCCGTTTTGTTTTACCTGGGAATTCGTACCTTTGCATAGAATTCTGATACGAATGACCATGGAAAAGGAAGTAATTTTAGGCGCGCTGAAAACTGTTATTGATCCCGATTTTAAAAAGGATCTTGTAACACTTAACATGATAGATGCGTTGGAAATTTCTGATGCGAAAGTGTCGTTTACCGTTGTGCTAACAACACCGGCCTGTCCGCTGAAAGAGAAATTCAGAATAGATTGTGTTTCGGCTATTCATGCTGTGTATCCGGATGCAGAGGTGGAGGTGAAATTTTCTGCGAAAGTTACCAGCTATAAAGAAAAACCCGCACACGAAAACATCAAAAATATTATTGCTGTTATATCAGGAAAAGGCGGAGTTGGGAAGTCGACTGTGGCTGTGAATCTGGCTGCCGGCCTTGCACGCAGCGGAGCCAAAGTTGGTCTGGTCGACGGTGATATTCACGGCCCCAGCATTCCATTAATGTTTGGTGTGCAGCATGAGCATCCGAAGGTGATTGAAAAAGATGGAAAACAAATTATTGTTCCCTTCGAAAAATTCGGAGTTAAGTTGGTATCGATGGGCTTTTTTACCGATACGTCCAAAGCGCTCATCTGGCGCGGCCCTATGATTGCAAGTGCCTTCACACAAATCATGAACGATACGGATTGGGGCGAACTAGATTATCTCATCTTTGATACGCCTCCCGGCACGGGTGATATTCATTTGACGCTGGTGCAGAATTACAGTGTAACTGGAATCGTTGTGGTCTCTACTCCTCAGGAAGTGGCTCTGGCAGATGCTCGCAGAGCACTAAATATGTTTGTTGATCAGCAGGTGAATGTGCCTGTATTGGGTGTTGTTGAGAATATGTCTTTTTTCAGTCCGCCCGAAACACCGGATAAAAAATATTATTTGTTTGGAAAAGAAGGTGCGCGCAAACTGGCTGCTGAAAACAATATCCGCTTACTGGCCGAAATTCCGCTTGTCGAATCCGTGAGTCAGAGCGGCGACAAAGGTATTCCTGCCGTTTGCGATGACCACAATCCGCTGCAAAAAGTTTTTATGAGCATGGCTCAGAACACCGCTCAGGCTGTTGCAATCCGAAATGCGACCATGGAGCCGACAAAAATTGTTGAAGTGAAAAATCAGTAAAACAGAATAACATGAACACAGAACTCGAGACAAAAGTTAAAAACGTTATTGAACAAATTCGTCCTTATCTGCAGGCTGATGGCGGTGACATTGCCTTTGACCGTCTGACCGATGACAACGTGGTGTATGTACATTTACAAGGCGCCTGTCATAGTTGTCCTATGGCTACTCAGACATTGAAGAATGGTGTCGAAGCAACCATGTTGCGAGTGTTGCCGGAAATTAAATCGGTGGAGCAGGTGTAGATTTGAGAAATCAGATTTTTGATATGTGATTTTAGATCTGATTTTTGAAATATTGTTTGATGTAGGAAGAATTCCGCTCACGCGCAACGCACAGGGCAATCGGTATGCAGCATGCGGTGAGTGGCATGTGGGGCGCAACGCTGCGCAAGTTGAAAGTTCGTAAAGTATCAGGTTCATAAAGGCGACGTATACGCTTGCGGCATGCGGTGCTCAAAGTTCAACGCACTCAGGTCGCTTCGCGACGCAGAGAGGTTGAAGAAGTTCTAAGCTTCTTCTCTGAACTGAATGCTACATGTAACGATTCCCGCTTTCATCGGGATAAATTCCACGCGTAACGACCGTAACGTGTAACGAAAAAAATCACGACAAATATTTCGCAGCAAGTGGCATCCTTCTTCCCATGCCGAATGCTTTGGAAGACACACGCAGTGCGGGCGGAGACTGGTATCGCTTGTATTCATTGGTGTTCACCATTTTGCAGATGCGCGCCACAAGATCTTTGTCAAAGCCGCGCGATATAAGGTCTGCAGGACTTTGAATTTCTTCAATATATAAGCGAAGAATTTCATCAAGAATGTTATAGTCCGGTAGCGAATCGCTGTCTTTCTGATCAGGCCTGAGTTCCGCAGATGGTGCTTTGGTAATTGTATTTAAAGGAATGATTTCTTTTTCGCGATTGATGTAGGCGGTGAGTTCATACACCTGCGTTTTGTACAGGTCGCCGATCACGCTCAGCCCGCCGCACATGTCGCCATACAGTGTTCCGTAACCTACCGCTGCTTCGCTTTTATTGGATGTATTCAGTAAAATGTTTCCGAACTTATTCGACCATGCCATCAGCAATAAACCGCGAAGCCTGGCCTGCATATTTTCTTCGGTAATATTGAAAGGCAGATCCTTGAAAACCGGCTTCAGTGTTTCGTTTACAGCGTCGAATGATTTTCCGATTGAAATAATTTCATGTCGCATTCCAAGATTCTGTGCCAGTTTTACCGCATCGTCAATCGAATGTTGCGAGCTGAATTCAGAAGGCATTAGTAATCCATCGACATTTTTTTTCCCGAGTGCTTCGCACGCAAGACAGGCCACCACTGCGCTGTCGATGCCGCCTGATAAACCAAGGACTGCTTTTTTGAAACCAAGTTTGGTGAAATATTCACGGATGCCAAACACGAGCGCATCGTGTATCAGCTCTATTTTGTTTTTGTTTATTTCTTGTTGTACCGTAGGAATAATGTCGGTGTCGAAAATAAAAAAGTCTTCTTCAAAAGCATTCAAAACTTTATAACTTCCATCGGGAAAGACAATCATGGAGCGGCCGTCGAAGATTAGCTCGGTTTGCGCCCCGGTCATGTTTACATACACCACCGGTATTTTATATTTCGCGGAATGATAATGAAAAACTTCAAGTCGCTTTTCGAATTGTCCGCTACTAAAGGGTGATGCAGCAATATTGATGATCACGTCGGGATTTTCTTTTGAAAGCATTTCCATCGGATCAGAAACATACAAATGCTTTCCTTCAATGTTCCAAAGGTCTTCGCAAACCGTAATTGCAAGCTTCTTTCCTGAAATACTTACACATGAAAAATCGCGACCTGGTTCGAAATAGCGGTACTCATCAAATATGTCGTAGTTTGGCAACAGCGCTTTGTGAATCTCTGTTTCCACTTTTCCGTTTTGCATTACCAGCGCTGAGTTGAAGAGCATTTTTCCGCGACCGGTGTTGTTGTAAGTAGGGCAGCCGGCTATCACAGAAATATCATTGGAATGAATTGCTATTTCATTTGCTTCACGCAAACAAGCGTTGGTGTAATCGTCGAAATCGAGAAAATCGCGTGCGGGATAACCGGAGATGCAAAGTTCGGGAAACACGGCCAGATCGGCGCCGGCATGTTTTGCTTTATCAATGAATTCAAGTAGTTTTTTCCGGTTGAATTCAAAATATCCGGTATGTGTGTTTGTTTGACAGAGAGCGATTTTCATGATGGTCTGCTTAAAAAAAATCCCGATTCTTTGGAACCGGGATGTTGTGTAAACAAATTCTTTATTAGAACATGATGCCGAATTTCAGCATGATGTAGTTGCCCACAGATTTGGTGTCTTCGAGCTGGTAGGTGAGACCGTTCACAAATGACAACTCAGCCAGTGCGCTGGTTGTTCCACCGAGTGAATATTCAAGTCCGCCGCTAATCAGGAAGTTTGCGCGAAAGAAATTGCGTTGATCTTTCAGATCCTGATCGTTGAGCGAAAGCATCTGAGAGCCGCTCAGTGGGCTGTATTCCATGTCAGCTTTTGCGTTGAGGCAAATACCGATAGATCCACCGATGCGTGCAAAATATGTAATATAGTTGATTTCGTTCGTCTTCATTTTTAATGTCAACGGAATGTCGAGGAATTGAAAACGATAATTTGATGTTAGTTTAGAAAAGACTGCAGTCGTGTCGGGAGGATAAATCTGGTTCACACCAATTTTCTGAAGTTTGCCACCCATGTAATTTACATCGAAACCTGTAGCGAATGAGAAGTTGTCGGCAATGGTAAGTTCGCCGATAAATCCCCAACCCATTCCGATCTTCATTCCCTGATATTCGAGTGAATCCTGATCTGGTTTCATCCAAGCCAAGCCTGTGTTTGCATGTAATCCGAAACGGAAGAATTTTTCATTCTGAGCATTGGATACAAATGCAAATGCGGATAAAAGAATCAGAGCTAATACAATCTTTTTCATACTTTTGGGTTTTATTTTCAACGTAGTACAAAGTTAATAAAATTATGAGACAGGCAAAAATTTTTGCAGCGACTCCCAATCTGTTGTTAATCATTGGCTTGATGGTCATAGCTGTGGGTTTTTCAAGCTGTGGCTGTAAGCGCGAGAAAAAGGAATTTGATCGTGAAGTTTCCGACAGCAAACTGGATTCGCTTTCATTCATAAAAGTGAGCATCAATCGCTACGAACAGGATTTATTTGCCATTCCTGTTGACAGTCTGAAGGAAGGACTCGTAAACATGCAGGATAAATACAGCTTTTTTTATTCACCCGAAGATTTAAACGATCCGATGAATATTGCCTATATGAAGCAATACCTGAAAGATCCGACCATTCTGTCGTTGTATCGCGAAGCCATGAAACAATATCCTTCGCTCGCATGGCTCGAATCGGAGCTTACCATGACTTTCAGGCGGATTAAATATCTGATTCCCTCCTGGACTGTTCCAACGGTGTACACGTATGTTTCGGGCGGCGATATTGAATTGCCGGTGAAATATGCAGACAATAATCTTGTGATTGCGCTGGATCTTTTTCTGGGCGAAAAATATCCGGTTTACAATATGTGGGGTATCCCTCAGTATATTTCGAATCGAATGACAAAGGATTATCTGGTTATTAAATGTGCAACGGAAATCTGCAGAGCATATCTTGAAAAAAACTGTCCTGCCGGCAAATCGATGTTGGATAAAATGGTGTACGAAGGAAAACTGCTTTATTTTACCGACGTGACAGTTCCTTCCGCTGCCGATTCTATTCGTATTGGATATACAGGGCAGCAGCTGTTTTGGGCCGAGAAAAATCAGGGAAATGTATGGGGCTTTTTTATTGAGAAAAAGCTTCTTCATTCAACCGAAATGCGCGAAATCAATAAGTTTATCGGCGAAGCTCCTTTCACAAGTGCTTTTTCGAACAACAGCGCACCCCGCATCGGGCGCTATATCGGATGGCAGATTGTACGTTCATATATGGCGAAAAACAAAAACGTAACATTCGAGCAGTTGCTGAAAAACAACAATTCACAGGAAATTCTGAATAAGTCAGGTTATAAGCCGGAGAAAACGGAATAGAAAGGTCGAGAAGAAGTCTAAGATCATGGTCACGCGTCAGAGTCACGCGCCCATTAGCGCTGGACCCCGCCGCGGCGACAACAGCATCCCGACATTTTAGCCCCGCCAAATGCGGGGTAAACTCCAGCAAGAAAGGGCTGATAAACAGACCTGCTGACCTGGAATCGTCGGGAAGTAACAGATTTTATGTAGTTTTGTTTAAATAAAATGAAATGAAAGAGCCATTTGTGGCAGGCAGATATTATCATGTTTTCAACAGAGGAAATGACGGGATTGACTTGTTTAAATCAGAGGATGACTACAATCATTTTCTTGAGTTGTATTTAATATATGCAAATCCTTTTCTTGAAACACTTTCTTGGTGTTTGATGAAGAATCACTATCATTTTTGTGTACGTATTAAGAGATTTGAGGAAATTGGTTGCTTCGATAAACGAAGCCGATGGGCAAATGATTTAAGTGATAAGTGGAGACTTTTTCAAAGAAATGATATACCTGAAGAATATCAGATAAGCCCAAATCCTCTGCGAATGCTTAATTTCATGTTTGATGCCTACTCGAAATATTTCAATTTTAAATACAAAAGAACTGGAGTGCTTTTCGAGCGAGGAATCGAACGAAGACTTGTTGAAAACAATGATTATTTAATTGAACTGATTCTTTATATTCACAACAACCCGGTTAAACATCGGATAACTCCCACCCCTGATTTGTACTACTGGTCATCGTATAATGAAATATTAAAAGGGAGCTCTGTTTTCTGCAATTCGAGACAAATCATTAAATTATTTGATTCTGAAGAGAACTTCATTTATGCTCACAAGGCGAAATTTTCGGATGATTCAGCATGGAGTGATTATTAGTTGTCCTGAAAATTGTTTTTCACCAGCACCCAACGATTCCGTGTCCATTCCTTTTCTCTATGCAGGTCGGTTGGACGCCAAAATGTTGGGTGCACTTTCCGACATTTTAGCGTCAGCATGAAAGGGTTGACAAACAGACCTGCTGACCTGGAATCGTCGGGAAGAAATTTCAAATCGCGATAACTCTTGCGACTGATTTTGTAAATCGTTTAGAGCCTTGCGCCACAATATAATATCTCCATTCAAAAAATCGTTATACTTGCATTAATCCATCCAAAATGAAATCAATAGCTGTATTATTTATTCTGATCTGCTCAATGATTGGAGCTGTCGTTTCGCAGAACCAGAGCGGTGTTCAATACACTCCTCTTGGAAAATGTCTTGAGAATCCGGGCTTCGAATTTTCAGCCAGATATCTGGGATATACCGGAGGGATGTTTATTGAAGCAGCCATGAAAAACAAAAGCAACCAGCCCATGAATGTTCTTGTCGAGCCCGGACGCAGGCTTATTGCAGACACTGCGCGATGTCAGGATTTATTCATTGTGAAAGCTTATTTTGTTACAATAGCGCCCAATTCCGAAGTGAAAGTGAAAATCCGTGGCTTTTGCTGTGAGAGCGACAACTCAGCACCTATCAAAGAAATGAAATACAGTCCGGGCTACATGGCTCCTGAGAAATGGGTGAACCTTGCAACTTTTATCAATCAGAATGAATTTCCTGAGGATGCAACACAACATGCGGTGTGGGTGATTTCTAACGGGCATGACATCGCAGGTGTAGATTGCGGCAAACGCGAACAAACGCTTGCTTTGCGCAAAATGCTGTGCGAACTTACAGGAAAAGAAATGCCATGGGCAACGGTGCAATACAAAGAAGATTCAACCGTTGTTTTTACCGGTGCTGTAACCCGCATTCGTGGCGATATTCAGTATTATGTAAGATACAACTGTCCCGTTACAATTATTCTCACCGATAATGCTGGCCGCCTCATCAAAACCATGATGGAACCCACCATTCATGGCATAGGCAGATATACCTGGACGCTTGATCTTGATGTGACCAATTATCCTTCGGGCGATTACGAAGTTCGCATTTACGAAGATGAATCGATTTTGCTTGATCGGAAGAAGTTTGTGATATGAGGAAGCCCAAAAAGATATAAAAAAAGCCGCTTATAAAGCGGCTTTTTTGAATTAATACGTTTCATCTGGGAGTAACTTTTCCTGAATTTGGAAATGAATTTCCCAATTTAATTGATTTCGTGATTAGGCTTTGCGATGTTCAAATCCAATTAGTTGACGGTTATTTTTTTATTACCCGAATAGTCAGAACATTTTTCTGAGAGCGACATTGCAAATTATAAACTGCAGGTTGCAGATTATATAGATTTAACAATGTTCGGAATTCCGAATTGCTGGCGATACATTTCTTTTGATAAACAACCTTTCCTAATTCGTTAATTATTTCCAGCGTAAATTCACCTTCGTCCAGATTTTGAATCACAACGTTGACTTCGTCTACAAACGGATTGGGATACGCTTGCATGGTAGGTTGCACTTCGGTGTAGTTGTCGCAATTAAGCGTGATGATCGGATAAATTGTTGTTGTACCATCAAAATCTACCTGGGATAAGCGATAGTAATTATCTCCCTGCCACAGGTTTTCGTCAATAAACAAATAATCTATTAAACTATTTGAGTTTCCGGCACCTTCAATTCTGCCAATTTCATAAAACTCGTTTTCGCCTTTGCGTTTTTCTACAAGAAAGTAGTCATTGTTTGTTTCAGAGGCTGTTTGCCAATAAACAGCAGCGGTTGAATTCTGGCAGCTTGCATAGAGTTTTAAAAGGTTGACCGGCAAGGTACTTGGGGGAGCTGTGTAATTCGATATTTTTTCACAATTTACGGTGGTTGAAGAAAATGTAGCTGTTAGTTGATGTTGCAAACCATCAGGTATTAACCCTGTTAAAGTATATGCCTGAGGACTGGTGAATGGTGCTGTAAAAGTCTGGCAAACTGTACCGTCACAAATTTTCAATGTGCCAGTTGCTGGAGGATCGATAAAGTTAATATCACCCGAAACCGTGTATGTGGAACCAGTTTCTGTTGTGGTTGCAGTTATACTGGTAATATTACATTGAGTAACAATATTGCAATCTGCTGCACCTGCACCTGGAGCCCCGAAATTAGTCTGGTTAAATGATACCGTTCCGGCACAACCAGCCCAATTGCCGATTATTATAATATAGTATTCACCTACGACTGCATTGCGTATTTGAAGATACTCTGTTGCAGAGAGACTTCCGGAAAAATCAACCAAATTGCCGGATGGCGAGGCCAGTACATCTATCTCGCATAATGGGATCTCTGAAATTGTTGTTGTAGCTTCGGATGTTGGATTGTAAGTGCTGTGGTACTCGGGGAAAGCATTGTCAAAAAGCTCACTTGGAGTAGTATTGGTTAAATCGGAAGCCAAACAAGTTACATTAGGAAATGGTCCGTAACATGAAAAATCCACATCACCACAGGAACTTGCAATGGTCATATCTAAGTCTCCGTCTTGAGATATTTGCATATACCACCATGAAGGATTCTCCATATAGGTACACTGCCCAGCTGGGGCGGGCACAGCATCACTTGTTATATCGAAAGTTACACCAGGGCTATCATTTGATGCACAAAACGCAACAGCATTTTCGCAGGTGCTTGACCCAACAACCGAAACCACGTTTGATGTTGAAACACAAATGTTAAATGTGGTTGTTTGACCAGCAGTACCGATATATGTATAAACACGCACATAATACGTTTCACCGATAGTCAATCCTGATATAGTACTAACATCGGCATCATTGCATTTTATATTGGTCAATGACCCGCAGGTTCCACTATAAACTGAATGATACATGTCGGTTACGGAACCAGCGATATTCAACAAGCTGATGGTATGAGACGCGTTTGTTGCTACAAAACTGAACCATACATCATCATCCGCTGTTCCGGAACAGGAATTCGTCTGAGCAGATGCTGAGGCGCATTGGACAGTTCCTGCGGTTACCACAGTGCAGGTTGTTCCTGCATTTACGGTCAATGGGGTGGCATTGACACATTCGTCGTTAGATGGAGCAGATGTGATGTACTGCAAAGATGATGAATTTGCAGTACCACCACTTGAAGTACACTTAATTTCCCTATAATAATAAAGGCCTGAAACACTTGGAGTATATGTAGCTCCCGTGGCCCCCGGAATCAATGTCCAGGGTGCGCCACCAGTAGGAGAAGAATACCACTGGTATGTTAATCCGCTTGCTTCGGTGGAGCCGGTAACACTGATTGCTCCTGTATGGCCACATGCTGTACTGGATGCGGTAGTTGTGCCTCCCAGTGGAGTGCCCGAGCATGGTGGAGCTGCTGTGATATTTACACAATAATCTTCTGTTTCTCCCCAGGTATAGGCTGTACTCGCATAATTTGTTGCAGTTGGAAAAGTCGTTTGTTGGGAAACAACTCTCATTCTGGTTATACCAGTTAATGCAGAGAGCGGAACGACAAAGCTTCCCGTTTCAGTATGTGGCCCGGATGTACTCGCGGCAGATGAATAACATCTTTCTGTAGTCTCAAATACTCCATTTTGATTGTAGTCAATATATATTTGAAAGCCATGTGAGTAGGATGTTCCTGTTGTTAATGAACTGATACTAAAATTGGTTGTAGCCAATTGTTGAATATCTGGAGCAGCTACAGACCCTGTATAGTTACTATATCTGAATGCAATTGAGCCAGCACCTGGTGCAACTGCGCCAAGGGTGCTTGAGTTGTTTAAAGTTCCGACTGTAACATTAGAAATATCTTCATCAACAGTACTTGAGGCATAAATGGCTGGATATGCTCCACACGAGCAAATATCTCCAACAACAGTATATGAAACAACATTTGTATTGTTTGTACCGCCACCATTAGCACAAGTAGTAACAAGCTGATACCAGGTGTTGGCTGTAGCTGAGGTTGTTAATGTAGAACTTGTTGCTCCGGCAATGTTTGTCCATGGTCCTGTTGAAGATGTTCCGGATTGCCACTGGTACGTAATTCCCCCAGCCGCTGTAAGTCCTGTCGCCGATAGCGTAAAGTTGGTCGCCGCACAACCTGACCCAGAACTGATAGTAGCGGTTCCTGCATTTGGAGTGCCTGTACAAGCCGTTGCTGCTGTTATATTTACACAATAATCTTCGGCTTCACCATATGAGTACGTTGTTGACTGAGCATAATTATTTACAGAAGGGAATGTTGTTTCTACGCAAACAACACGCATTCTTGTAATACCCAATGTTGCTGAAAACGGTACAACAAAGCTCCCTGTTTCTGTATGTGGTCCCGAAGTACTTGCAGCAGAACTGTATGCCTGTTCTCCGGCATCAGCAAAATCCCCATCCTGGTTATAATCAATGTAAATCTGAAAACCATTATTGTAATTCGAGCCTGTTGTTAATGAGCTAAGACTGAAGTTAATAGTAGCTAATTGCTGGAGATTTGGTGCTCCAACTATTCCTGTATAATTACTGTATCGGAAAGCAATTGATCCGGCTCCTCCTGCAACAGCTCCTAAAGCACTGGTATTATTCAGTGATCCGACAGTCACATTACCGATATCTTCATCAGCCACATTGGATGCATAATTCGAAGGATATGCACCACAGGAACAAAGATCTCCAACAATAGAGTAAGAAACAACATTTGTATTATTTGTTAAGCTACTATTTGTGCACGTGGTTACAAGTATATACCATGTATTCGCTGTTGCTGAGGTGATCAATGTTGAATTTGTTGCACCGGCAATGTTTGTCCATGGTCCCGTTGAAGACGTTCCGGATTGCCACTGGTAAGTAATTCCACCATCTGCGGTTAGCCCAGTAGCTGATAATGTAAAGTTGGTTGATGCACAACCTGTCGCAGAGCTAATGGATGCCGTGCCAGCATTTGGCGTACCTGCACAGGGAGAAACACAGGACCTGGAAATTGTAAAATCACCGGTTGTGGTTCCTGTTCCGTAATAACCAACATAAACATAATAGGTTGTTCCTAATGTAGTGGTAAAAGTATACGTTTCGGTACCACTGCTAAGGGCAGCATCTTTACATGCAATATTTGTAAGACTGCCGCATGTGCCGCTCATAATGGCCATTTCAGCATCAAATGCGGTTGTAGTAACTGAAATAGTATTATCGGTTCCTGTTCCGGTAAATGTGTACCACACGCCATAGGTGGACATTGTACAGCCTGTCCCTGCAGTTTCGGATACGGTGTTGACGGTTGTGCCAGCAAGATTTGTGGTGCCACACGGTAGAGCTGTTGCATTTGCACATAAATCATTGGCTGGAGCTGGGAGTGTATATGTAATCCTTATATATCCGCTTGCGCCAGCACCTCCAGCATTACTAGTGTTATTTCTATGACCTCCAGCTCCGCCACCTCCATAAGTTGATCCTGCAGTACCAGCAGCATTATCTGCACCAGAACCACCGCTACCACCTGGGGCAGTTCCGGTACCACCAGCTCTTAATGAGGCAGAAGCACCAGAGGCACTAGTGCTTGCACCTGCGCCACCACCACCACCACCACAAGTTGAAGCTGTTCCGTTAACTCCGGCAGCTCCAGCGCCTCCGGCGTATTTTGTTGAGCCGGTTGAAGCGGCTACTGTACCACCAGCTCCAGCGCCTCCGGACGTATTTGATGTAACACCTGTTCCAGCCCCCCCCCCCGCTGCTATTACTGATGTTGTGTTGAAAGAGCTTGCTTCTCCAGCTATAGCTGCAGTTCCGGTAGATGTACCACCACTGCCGCCAGCCCCAATCGTTATTGTATATGAATTCCCAGGAGTTACTGAAACTACGCTTGATGCATATGCGCCGCCGCCGCCGCCGCCGCCAGCTGCACCTTTAGTAGATATACCATATCCACCACCACCACCGGCACCCCAGCATTCAACGGTTACAGAAGTCACCCCGGCAGGGCATGTCCATGAACCGGAAGTAGTGAATGTTACTGTTGTTTGCCCAAATGCGAAAAGTCCTAAAAGACCGAGAATGGTGAAAATATATAATTTTTTCATGTCTTGAATTGTTACGTCTTCTGACTATTTTAAACTTTCTTTTTGGATGGTAATGCCCCATTTTTCAAGCAAGGCTTCAATCTCATCAGGATAGATGGTTCCTTTACTGTACACTTCGAAAGAAGAATTCCCGTTGTAATTGACATCGCTGATAAAATCACTTTCTTTAAATACGCTGATAATATCCTTTACCAGATCGTTATCATCAGTCATGTCCAAAGTGAACCAACAGATGTAATAATCATTTAAAACCCCACGCTCTTTAAAATCATTAGAACCTTGATTTGCAACTGGCTTGTCTGAAACTTCTTCATTAAGCTTGGGAGCCTGAGTCGTAAAATAGAGATGATACGCATCATTAATAGCTTCCACAATCATCTCTTCATTAATGTCTTTTTGAGCCTGAAAAAAACAGGTCTTGCCATCTTTAGACAAAACAAAACGTTGTATCGAAGTGTTTGATAAAACTTCTAATTCTATAAATTTCAAAAAATCAACATCAACCGGATATTGAGATAATTGCATATAGGTAATACGCGTATCGTCGGGATAAAATTTTGTTGCATCAGAACTTACTAATTGAACTTGAGAAAAAAGCACAAAAGGCATAAGCCCCAAAAAAAGTGTAATTAGTTTTTTCATATCAATGTTTTTCTTTTATCTGGTCGGTTCCGGGTTTCATTCTATTGTTAAGCTTGTGTTTCAAAACAATAACCAAACTGATTGATTTTTTTCTTAATTGCTGGAACTGAATAAAAAGAAATCTGACAAAGCTCCTCTTTCCAACTTGATTTAGTCGGATTTGAACGCCAAGAACAAAAGCTTATAACAGATTCCCCCATTAATTCCCCCGAATTAAATTTGTAAATTTTCTGTAAGATTAGACAATTCCGAAAAAGTTTAACCTGTACACAGAAAATATGTCCGCAATTTACTAATAATACATTACTAAGCATATGTTTTTATACTATAAAAGATAGTCTTTTCTCGCACTGTTTGAAAATTTATTACACGAATAAGCAAAATTCACACTATTACAAACTATTAATTAAGATTAAAAAATTTTCCGAAAATAATTAACACATCGATCGGATTAGGCTATTGTGGACATACCTTAATAAAATACCGGAGTTCCGGAAATCGGGTAATGAGAATTTTGTCTTGAACGAGAACTGTATTGAATTCGAACCGAAGTTTAGGTCGAGCCCGGGCGAACAAGGAACAAGAAATAAAGAACAAGGAAGTGAGAACGCTACATTACACATTAATTCAAACTTACTTCTTACTTCCTTGTTCCTTGTTCAATATTCTTTTTCGCGCCTTCGTGGCAAAATTCTTTGCGTCTTTGCGCCCTCTGCGCGAAACTTATGTAATATTTCTCTGCGTCACAGCGTTCTCTGCGCGTCCCATAGAATCAAGCTTCATCGAAGATGAAGTGAAGATTCGCATTAGCGTTCATAAGAGACATGCTGAGGGAAGATGATTCCTTCGCGTTCATTAGCGTAACCGAAGCGACTGCAAGGCGCTGAGCTCATGAACACCTCTGAAAACAATATAATGAGTGAATAATTCGCGGAAGATGAAATCTCTCTGCGCCTCCGCGTTCTCTGCGCGAGACTTTTGTAAAATCTCTCTGCGCCTCCGCGTTCTCTGCGCGAAACTTTAGTAATATTTCCCTGCGTCTTTGCGTTCTCTGCGCGATGCTTGTGTAAAGTCTCTCTGCGCGCTACTCCACCGTGACCGACTTAGCCAGGTTGCGCGGCTGATCAACATTACATCCCCGCAGCACAGCAATATGGTAAGCCAGCAGCTGCAACGGAATAGTGGCCAGCAGCGGCACCAAAAATTCTTCGGTTTCAGGAATTTCCATCACATAATCGCTCATTCCCTTTACAGCAGTATCGCCTTCCGTAACAACGGCAATGATTTTTCCGGCGCGGGCTTTCACCTCCTGAATATTGGATACAACTTTATCGTAAGTTCCGCGATTGGTCGCAATTACAACCACCGGCATTTTTTCGTCAATAAGCGCGATGGGACCATGCTTCATTTCAGCAGCAGGATAGCCTTCGGCATGGATATAACTAATCTCTTTGAGTTTCAGTGCGCCTTCCATGGCTACCGGGAAATTATATCCGCGTCCCAGATACAGAAAGTTTCGAACATCTTTGTATTGTTCAGCAATTTTTTCAATAATGCCATGCGCTTTATCGAGCGTGATTTTAGCTTTTTCGGGAATGCGGTCCAGCTCATGAATATACTGATTGTATTTCGATTTACTGATGGTGCCGCGCTGGTGTCCAAGCATCAGGGCCAGCATCGTAAGAATGGTCACCTGAGCTGTAAATGCTTTGGTGGAGGCCACCCCGATTTCGGGTCCGGCGTGAGTATAGCTTCCGGCGTCGGTGGCGCGGGCAATGGTGGAGCCGACCACATTGCAGATTCCCAGAATGGTGGCGCCTTTCGACTTTGCAAGTTTGATGGCCGCCAGGGTGTCGGCGGTTTCGCCCGACTGGCTGATGGCTATAATGATGTCGTCTTCAGTGATCACAGGGTTGCGGTAACGAAATTCTGAAGCATATTCAACCTCAACGTTGATGCGGGCCAGATCTTCGATCAGATATTCGCCCACAAGACCTGCATGCCACGAAGTTCCGCAGGCAACAATGATGATTCGTTTTGCATTGCAGAGTTTCTGCTCATAGTCAACAATTCCGCCTAAAGAAATAATTCCCTGATCCGCCGAAAGGCGACCACGCATACAGTCGCGTATAGAGTTGGGTTGTTCATGAATTTCCTTGAGCATGAAATGAGGGTATCCGCCCTTTTCGATGGCGCCCAGATTTATCTCAAGTTTTTGAACATAAGGAGTTTTATCAATATTTTTAATTGTTTTGATCTTCAGTTCCTGACCACGTTCAAGAATGGCAATTTCCTCGTCCTCGAGGTAAACAACGTTTTTAGTGTATTCAACAATGGGAGTTGCATCGGAGGCAATAAAAAATTCGTCTGTGCCAATGCCAATAACCATGGGACTTCCCTTTTTTGCAGCAATGAGCATGTTGGGATTATCCTGCGAGGTGATTACAATGGCATAAGCTCCGATAACCTGACTGAGAGCGATTTGCACAGCTTCGACCAGACTTGTTTTTTCGTTTATTTGAATGTCTTCAATCAGATGAATGAGTACCTCAGTATCTGTATGGCTTTTAAATTCATATCCGCGGTTAATCAATTCTTCTTTCAGAATGGCGTAATTTTCAATAATTCCATTGTGAATCATAGCCATTTTTCCGGAAGGAGAAACATGCGGATGTGCATTCACCTGGTTGGGCTCACCGTGTGTGGCCCAGCGTGTATGAGCGATTCCAATAGTTCCGCTTAGATTCTCATTTTTAACCAATTCTTCCAGATCACGGACTTTTCCCATGCTTTTGAAAACACGCAGGCCGCCATTAACCAGAGCAACTCCGGCGCTGTCATAACCTCGGTATTCAAGACGATGTAAACCATTAATCAGAATAGGATAGGCCTGACGTGGCCCCAGATAACCAACAATTCCACACATAACAGATAAGTTTTATTGATTTTATTGAATCAAAGTGTATGTTAATTCAAGTTTCATCGGATTGGCGTTGTCGGGGCCGTTAAGGATAACCCTGTTGCCGTAAATAGACGTGCCGCTGACCATAAGTACATATCCATAGGACGTTTTCCCCCCGGTAATTAAGTCCTGCATGTGTCTTGTAATCACAAAACGGTAACAGCCAAGATTTTCATCATAAAAGCCACCGTATGTTTCAGCATCTATAGTGTTGTCGCTCAGAAATGCATAATCTCCATCTTCGTCAAGTGCTACCAGCGCCAGTTTGACTGGTCGCGGATAATTCTCATTGGTGACATCTGACTGGTCGGCAGGAATAAAAAGCTCTGCCCTGTTTATAATCACCGAGAATGCGCTATTGAGTGATTCAATGTCGGGAAATTTTAGTACAACTTCTGTTCCTCCGAGTGGCTGAAGATATAGTTTTTGTTGACCCAGTGCTGTATCGCCGTTCACCTGAGCAAGGAGATCGGGATTGCCACCGGCAAAAGAGTAATGGTTGAAATTATTGTAACGGGCACAAGCCATAGTGATATTAAACTTATAGCTAAGCGTGTCGGTGTCGTTGTGATAGTAAACCGAAAGGCCTGAATTGGCTGAAAGCACATCGAAAGAAATGATTGAACCGTTTTGGTTTTCCAATGTGGGGACAACACTTATTCCGTGGAAGAATTCTTCAAAGGTTGCATTTGATGACAAAGCCCCCATGGTGGATGCTTCAACAACGCGTTTGCCCAGATTCTTATCCAGCGGAATCCGCAGCTGCGGTCCAAGTCTTTCGCCGTCTATATAAATGCTGTCATTGTTGTTCGGCAAAAACGAAATGCTTCCAAGCCTTTGGCCTGATTCAATGGGCGAAAAGGCGTAATAGGAGCTGTCGGGCGAAATGGAGTTTTTTAGCTCGTGCACATTGAAGGTCATCCTGTTGTTTTGTTTATTGTTCCCGTAAATGTTGTAATACTCCAGATGTAAAATCACGGAGTCGATCACCACATTGTTGCCGAAATCAACATCGGTTCCTGACAGGCGAAGCTGGGTGCAAAACGAAGCTTTGGTTGGTCCGAATACAGGGTCGGTATAATAACCGGCCAGACTTACGGCTGTTTCATCCGTTTTCACACTATCGGCCAGTCGGGTAAAGGCCGTGATTAAAAACGTATCTGATTTAACAGCATTGAGTTCATCGCCGGGTGGCTGAATGTCAAGTCCCAGCTGCTCATCGGCGGTGCATCCTGAAAGGATAAAGCCGGCAGCAATAAGAATTGCAAAAACAGTGTTTGGCAAAAGTTTGTTGAGTTTGAATCTGATCACCTTATTCATATTAAGCATGCAAAATTAGCAAAATAACTCGAATTGCCGTGGTTTATTGTGCTGCATTGCCGGCTGGCTCTTCAGGCTTTGGTTCTGCAGGAGTTTCATGCGGTTTTGCTTTTGTTTTTTTGTTTTGCATCAGACCGAACATCATAAACAGCGCTGTGATTATCACAATCTGAATAACGAGCGAAGTGCTGATCAGACCAATTTTGTCGCTCTGTGCAATAGACAGAAAAAGAAGAATTGTAATGAGTCCGCGCGGAGCAATGAATAAAATGGACTTTTCGGTTATTTTCAACAGCTTCATGAAAGCCAAACGGATGATGAAAATCGCGGCGGTAATGGCCATGGCCCACGGCAGACTTTCGGTGTCGAGCAGATCTTCAGTTTCGATCATAAAACCAAAAAGAAGAAAAAACAAAGTCCTGATCAGAAAGGATCCCTCAGCAACAATTTCCTTGAATCGCAGGTGTTCTTTTTTTAGCGACTCGATGTGAAAAACCTTTACCCATTTCACCTTCCGCAACAGTTCAAGATTTGCAAGAAAAATTCCAAACAACATTATAAATATGAGTCCGGGCAGATGGAGAATTTTTGTAATAGCATATAGCAAAATAATCAGCATGATGATTGGTACAAACTTTACATGATGCGTAATTGAATGCAAAAGCACTGAAAGGCCCATGATCCCAACAAATGAAATTGCCAGTGTAATCAGTATCTGAAGAAAAAAGTTTCCGAATGTGAGCCAGCCGAAACTGTCATTCAGAGCAACAAAATTGAAGATAACCACTCCGATTATATCGGAAAGACTGGACTCATAAGTAACCAGCTCTCTGTTGGCTTTGCTGAGCAATTGTGCGCTGGGTATTGCAATGGCGCTGCTGATCACGCATAGCGGAATAACGTTTATCAGAGCAGTTTTGAACGAAACGTCCGTTACATTCTGAACAATGATTGCCAGCCCGGCTCCGAGTATCAGCATTGGCAAGAATGCCATCAGCGTGGAGTGTATTACAACCTTTTTTTTCGACCGGTTCAATTCAAGATCCATGGACCCTTCAAGCACGATGAGAATAAGCCCGATGGTTCCAATCACCGGAAGTGCTTCGGTGAGGTCGGGAACGTTAATGTTAAACTGAATGGCAATCTGTCGCAACAGCCATCCAATCAGCAGCAGTAAAATAACGGACGGAATTTTTGTTCTTGCTGAAGTGAGATCAAAAATATACGATATGAGAATCAGAACGCAAAGTGTGATAATAATACTTGTTGTCATACTTTAATAGGCGTAGTTGAGGTTTTCAGCTTTCAAAAATACGTATTTTTTTATTGTGTTTCCGGACAAAACCGACGTTTTCTTTTCTAAAAGCCGCAGCCATCCAGCATTTCATAGTTCAGAGCAACGCGAAGAACATGGAATAGTTGGGTGAGACACATCCGTGATCAAAAAAAGCGCAGCACTTCAAAAAAAGGAATGTCCACAATAGCAATGCGATATTTATTACTTTTGCACCCTCATTAAACAACACATCCCATGAGCGACGACCTTTTTAAAAAAATTGTTTCCCATGCCAAGGAATACGGTTTTATTTTTCCTTCTTCTGAAATTTATGACGGACTGAGTGCCGTGTACGACTATGGTCAGTATGGCTCGGAACTCAAAAACAATATTCGCAGCTACTGGTGGAAAAGCATGGTGCAGATGCACGAAAATATTGTTGGAATCGATGCGGCTATTTTTATGCATCCTACAACCTGGAAAGCATCCGGCCATGTCGATGCATTCAACGATCCGCTCATCGATAACAAAGACAGCAAAAAGCGTTATCGCGCCGATGTGCTGATTGAAGATTATGCGGAAAAGCAATTCGAAAAAGCAGAAAAAGAAATAGAAAAAGCAAAGAAACGTTTTGGTGATACTTTTGACGAAGCTCTGTTTCGCAGCACCAATCCACGCGTGCTGGAGTACCGGAAAAAAGGCGACGATGCCGTGCATCAAATGGCTACTTTGCTCGAAGCCGGCGATCTTGAAGGTGTTCGTCAACTTATCGTTGATCTCGAAATCGTTTGCCCAATGAGCGGTTCACGCAACTGGACCGATGTCAGACAATTCAATCTGATGTTCGAAACCCGCATGGGATCAGTTGCCGAAGGGGCCGAATCCATTTATCTTCGTCCTGAAACAGCGCAGGGAATTTTTGTGAATTTCATGAATGTTTATAAAACCGGTCGCATGAAAATTCCGTTTGGAATTGCACAGACCGGCAAAGCTTTCCGCAACGAAATAGTGGCTCGTCAATTTATTTTTCGCATGCGCGAATTCGAGCAGATGGAAATGCAGTTTTTTGTGAAGCCCGGAACCGAAATGGAATGGTACGAAAAATGGCGCGAAGAGCGAATGAGATGGCATATGTCCATGGGTATTCCGGCTTCGAAATATCGCTGGCACAATCATGAAAAACTGGCGCATTATGCCAACGCTGCTGCTGATATTGAATTCCAATTTCCATTTGGTTTCAAGGAACTGGAAGGTGTTCACAGCCGTACCGATTTCGATTTAAACGCGCATCAGAAATTCAGCGGAAAGAAACTTCAGTATTTCGATCCTGAATCAAACGAAAACTATGTGCCTTACGTGGTAGAAACTTCGATAGGTCTCGATCGCACATTCCTGGCTGTTTTCAGTCATGCGTTCGAAGAGCAGACGCTCGAAGATGGCTCTGTACGCACCGTTTTGCATATTCCGCATTTTCTCGCCCCCATCAAAGCCGCTGTGCTTCCGCTGGTGAAAAAAGATGGTATGCCGGAAGTCGCCATGAAAATCGTGGAGGATCTTCGTCAGGAATTTATGGTGCAGTACGACGAAAAAGATGCCATTGGTCGCCGCTACCGCAGACAGGATGCCATCGGAACTCCTTTCTGCATCACGGTGGATAATGAAACAATGGAAAATAATACGGTCACCATTCGTGAGCGCGACAGCATGGAGCAGATCCGGATTCCTGCAGAAAACCTGATAAATGTTTTGTCGGAGAAACTGAGACCAAAGAAAGTGTAACTTTGTAAATCATCAAAAAATCATTGTTATGACAACCGAAGAAAAAGTACTTGACGCCATGAATAAAGGTGGCAAAGCCATGTCGGCCGGACAGATCGCTGAAGCAACAGGAATCGATCGCAAAGAAGTTGACAAAGCAATGAAAACGCTAAAGACCAGTGGCAAGATTGAATCACCGAAGATGTGCTACTGGCAGCCAAAGAAATAATCTGAGATTCCCGCAATGCATAAACCACTTCAACCGCTCATTTACGCTTTATTGCTTGCTGCAGGATTGGCAGGCGGATATTTTCTTTCCGGTTTTTCGGGAAGGTCCGAAACTTCTACTCAGAAGCAGGGCAAAATTGATGAAGTCATTCAATATGCGTATGACAACTATGTTGACAGCATAGGATATGACGCTTTGGTTGATGATGCCATCGCGGGAATGCTTGAAAAGCTTGACCCGCACTCGGTTTATATTCCGAAACTTGAGCTGGATGCTGTTAATGATCAGCTCAGCGGATCGTTTGAAGGAATTGGAGTGCAGTTTCGGATCGAAGAAGATACCATCATCGTTATTGATCCTATTGCCAACGGTCCCAGTGCCCGTAAAGGCGTCATGCCCGGCGATCGTATTGTAAAAGTGGATGGAAAAACAGTGGCGGGCATTGGTATAAAAAACGATGATGTTCTGAAATTGCTGAAGGGTCCGAAAGGAACCAAAGTTGTTCTGGGCATTTTCAGAAAAGGTGTTAAAGGGTTGCGCGATTACACCATCATCCGTGATGTTATTCCGCTCAATAGTCTGGATGCGGCTTTCATGATAAACAAATCGACCGGTTACATTAAGTTGAATTCATTTTCCGCAACTACTTATGATGAATTTGTCGAGGCCATGAATGAGTTGCAGCCTGCCGGCATGCAAAACCTGATTCTTGATTTGCGCGACAATGGTGGCGGATATCTTGATTATGCCGTTGATATTGCTGATGATTTTCTTCCCGAAGGAAGCACCATAGTTTATACAAAAGGATTACACCGAAAGGATAAGTTTTACCATTCGCGCAATGGTGGCCGCTTCGAAGATGGTAAGGTTGTGATTCTGATTGATGAGTTTTCTGCTTCGGCCAGCGAAATTCTTGCAGGTGCTGTTCAGGACAATGACCGTGGACTCATCATCGGGCGTCGCTCGTTTGGAAAAGGACTGGTACAGGAACAGCATGAACTGAAGGATGGATCAGCTTTTCGCTTAACCGTGGCCAGGTATTATACACCCAGTGGCCGTTGCATTCAGCGCCCATACGAAGAAGGATATGAAGAGTATTATCTCGATTTCTACAAGTCGCTTATGCTCAACGATTCTGCAGCGCGCGAATACAATCTGAAAAAGAATGACACGCTGGTTTACCGCACCAGCAAAGGTCGTCCTGTGTATGGCGGAGGCGGCATTATTCCGGACTCACTTGTTCTGCATGATTACACAATGAGTCAGGGTTTTCAAACCGGATTTTTCTCATCCGGAAAACTATTCGAATTGGTTTTTCAGTTTGTAGATGGTAACAGAAAAAGCATAAAAACCAAATATCCTGATATCGCTAAATTCAAAAACGGATTTCAGGTTCCGGAGGTAGTGACCAATGCAGTTTTTGCTGCGGGAGGAATTAATTCAGGGACCGTCGCAGCACAGGATAAAGCTACCGGGGAAGCTTTTGTAAAAGCCAATATCGCGCGTGAATTATTCGGTATCGAAGCGTACTACCAGATAATCATTCACAATGATAACATGGTGAAAGAGGCGCTGGAATATTTCAATTAATGGGCATCTCTAAAAACCCATTTTTGTCATATTGAGCCCCGCCGCTGTCATCCAGAGCGGAGTCGAAGGATGAATAGCGGGGTAAACTCCGTCGAAATATCGCTGCAATCAACTAAATGTCAACCTTGTTAAATCGTGAGAAGACTTGTTGATTGCATACAAAATGAGGTTTTTAGAAGTGCCCTAATGTTTGTTTCGAAACAGGTCGGGTTAGGGCATTGCACAGTTTGTGGTAAAAGAATCAGCCCTGGAATATGGGGTTAGCCGAAACACTTTTCGCAGGTGGCTTAAACCGATAGAAAAGAAACCGGGTAATAGCCTTGTTAGAAGGTTTAATTTCAATAGTTTTCATTGAAGGCCCAGTACGCTGGTCTTCATGATAAAATTCAATTGAAAACTATTGAAATATAATCTGTATAGATAATATATCTATTATTTCAAAGTGCCAATTACAAAACCATTCGAAAAACGGGTTTACCTGTTTTTGAAATATTGATTTCAACTATTCTTTTTAAGGACTGAATGAATTATTTGAGATTAAAAACGGTGTGTGTTGGTTCAGAAAACATTCATGAAAAATATAATATTTTGTAATATAATTTAATATCTTTGGTCACAATATTTTGAAAGTTGAAACAAAAAGGTGTATTTCTACTGCTATTCATGGCAATTCTTTATACAAGCCATGCCCAGATTATGTTCCAGCGTCATTATGGGGGAAGTGGTGATGATATTGCCGGAGATGTACAACAAACCACTGATGGAGGCTATATTATAACCGGCCAGACTAAAAGTTTTGGAGACATCAACGGCGATGTATATCTTATCAAAACTAATGAGTACGGTGATACATTGTGGACAAAAAAATATGGAGGTGCTCAATTTGACAGGGGAACTGCTATTCGACAAACAATTGATGGCGGATTCATTATTGCAGGCAGTACTGAAAGTTTCGGCGCAGGGCAATTGGATGCATACTTAATCAGAATAAACTCTGTTGGTGATACATTATGGACCAAGACTTTTGGCGGCACATTACAAGATGAAGCTTATGATGTAATTGAGACAAGTGATGGTTATGCACTTGTTGGTTATTCCATGAGTTATGCTACTGTATTTTCATCAGTTTATTTGATTAAAACAGATTTAAATGGTAATTTGTCGTGGAGCAAAAACTATGAAAAACTGGAGATTAATGATATAAATGAATTTAAGCAAACACCTGATGATGGCTATTTCCTTGCGGCAATGATAAGGAATCAGGGTTCCGCACAAAAAAGCAATATATGGCTTCTTAAAACAGATGAATTTGGCGACACCACCTGGACAACTGAAATTGCAAATGATACAAGCAGCTTAATTGTATCATCTGTTGAAACAACTTTGGATAATGGATATGTTTTGGCCGGTTCTATTGAAGACCCTACGGGTGAAACAGATGCAATGGTTATTAAAACAGACAATACTGGAACTCAACAATGGATAAAGAGATATGACCGGGGTGAAGATGAAAGAGCTGCATGTATCAGGAAGACTAGTGATAGTAACTATATTGTATCAGGAATAAAAGATTTTTCAGCAAAAAAGCTCAACAGCACATTTGGAATTTCAGACCAGACCATGTTGAAATCAGATGAAAAGTTGGTTAGTTCTGATATTCTTTTAATGAAAATAAATCTCAACGGCGACACGCTATGGACAAAAACCTTTGGGGGCAGTGGAAATGACTGGAGTCGGAAGGTGTTTCAGTCCATTGATAATGGGTTTGTAATACTAGGATTTACCTATAGTTTTTCAGCAGACAATGAAATATATCTTATTAAAACCAACACATCTGGATTTGCTTCAATTCATGACTTTAACGAATTTAGTTGCTTTATCTATCCCAATCCTTGCAATGGTTTAGTTCAAATTGAGCTTAGTCAATCAGGGTATTTACCTTTACAATATTCCATACTTGATCTTAACGGAAAAGTCCTTTCAACCGGAACTCTGAATTCAGCTTGCCAAAGCATCAGCATCCCTTTCAAAGGGCTTTACGTTCTCAATTTTAAAAACAGCAAAATTTCTTTCTCAAAAAAAATAATAGTTGAATAATCAAACCAGAGCTTATTATTCAAGATACATGCTTGTTTTCATAAAAATCATTTCACTTTCGCCCAACTTTGTAACACTTTGCACTACTTCGCCCTGGTTGGTTAACTTTTGCACCAATAGACCCTGCGTTCAATATCACTTCATTGACTCCATAAGTTCAAAGAAATACCTTGACTCTTTCGTACTATACAACTTGTACCAGGCCGAGACTGTTTCTTCCTTCATTACTTCGGTTCTCTTCAAGATTTCATATGTAAACTCCAGTGGTGCCAATCCGGAAGCTGTTATCAGATTGCCGTCGCACACTGCCGGACAGTCGATATAATTATCTTGTCCTTTATATTCAGGACACATCATTTCCAGAAATCCTTTGCCATTACTCGTGTGCTTTCGGCTATTTAAAATCCCAGCATTTGCTAATGCAGCTGTTGCACCGCATATTGCTGCCACAATAACACCGCGGTCAATCAGGTTTTCAACTATTTCAATTACACTCTTCTGCTCTTCCTCCATCCATGTATCCGCGCCAGGAAGAATCAGCAAATCACCATCAGAAAATTCAACTTCAGATAGTTTCAAATCTGCAGTAATGCTCATTCCACCCATTGATGTTACAGGATTCAGGCTTTGAGAAACCTTCCGGATAGTTACTTTCCCGTTTTTTAGGAATCTTCCGCTGTTCAGTTCCGCGGTAATCTGAGCAATCTCCCAATCGGCCATTGTATCCAATACGTATAGATAGCAATTGTTCAATTTTGAATTTTTCATGTTATGTTCCTTTTGATTGTTGTAAAATATGAATGACGTTTAACGATTTGCGGCTTTGCTTTTGCCCATTTGCCATGTTCCTGTTGTCTTTACACCTATTAACATCATTAATCCGTTCATGAAAACACCAAATTTTATTTTCCAAAAACCCTCAATTTTATCATCTGTTATTGTTCCTTTATAATATATCTTCGGATGTTTTTTATTATATGTTTTCATTTTCCCATTAATCAAAAAACTAGCTATTGGCATTTCTTTAATAAATGTGATTTCGTTCCCGTTCTTTTCACCATTTATTATACCTTTCCCGGGTGTACCTCCAGTATCAATATCATCCTCAACAAATCCGTTAAAATGTCCGTTTTCAAATTCTGTTATTTCAAGATTAAACAAAGTCAGATCATGTTTTAATTGCTTCTGGATTTTTTGATTATCATATTGATAATGTCCTTTGTACTTGCCAATCATGATTCCCTTGTTTTAATTTTCGACTGTGTTTTCTTTGCGTGCTGAATAACGTTTTTGGGCTTTGCGTTCGGGCGGGTTTCGGAGCACAAAACTTCATTAAACCACTGAACCGCCAATTTCTTGTAGGTGCTGTTATGCGTTCGTTTTTTATCGCTCACTCTCATTGTAAGTCACTCGTTTTTTATTGTCTATAATTTCAAATGTCTGAGACTTTGTAAAGTCTCCGCTTTCATAATTTATGGTCTCAACTTTCATTTCCTTTGGCAGGTCATATGCCAAAGAGAATGAATAGTCGGGTAAGAAACCATCATATTGATAATTATACATAATGTTCGTTGCTTCAATTGGCAGTTTTGGAAACCAATTCATTCCTGCAATTTCTTGATATTCTCTGATTGTCAAATTTTCTGCTGTTGTCCCGTTAGCAAGTCCATTTGCCGGTTTGATTTTGTCAGCAATTTCACTTCTAAATTGTCGGTTTATGATTACATTCTTTACAAACTTTATGGAATAGTCAACATACAAGTATGATGAGATTAAAACTGTCAGAATAATAGCTGATTTTAATTTGGTCCGTGTCGCTTGTATATTTTTCTTTCGGAAGTAGAAAATAAGTATTCGCATACCAATAAGTGCAAGTGCTGTAAAGCCGAGTATCTTTAAAAACCCCAATGGTCTAACCAAGTCGTTGAATATTAATTCAAGTTCGTCTGTCCAAAATGCAAGTAGAGCAGTCAAGACGGTTAAATTTACTGTCGCTATGAGTAGATATTTAAAAGACTTTTTTAGCATTTTATTCTGTCGGTGTCGGTTGTCCTAAAATGACGCATAACGTCCCGCAGACGCACCACAAATATAGCAATTACCATCATATAAATGTAATATTCTGTTTAATAATTTCTGGTCAGGATGTATGCAATGTTGAAGCGGGCTACAACCCTTCGCATACTACTGAAACCTTTATTGGCGATATTGAGTGTTGTGCTTAGTTGTTTATTTGTTTAATCATGTTATACAATATCTTACCATCAAATTTTTTCTTCCATTTTCCAATCTCAATGCTTCTTCCTTCATAATCAAAACTGATTATTTCTTTGTGATAATAATGATTTTTCATGCTCTCGGGAGTAACATCTATTCCCATCACCTTGACTTGTCCTTTTGAAGTATATACATTTGACTTGAGATTCTCTTCATATTGTAAATTCTCAATCTTATTTAATAAATATGATTTTTCTTTTTGATTATTTAATATGGTTGTAACAATTTTCAATTCACTACTAGTCAGACAAATTGACTGTTTTCGTTGAGATAAAATAATGCCGATGATTATTAAACTGCCAGAAACTACTGCACATATCAGTTTTAACAATGGATCATACTGAATTATAAATGATATATAACCAAATACAGCTCCAATTATTATTAAAATCATTCCTGGTTTAATGGTTAATCTATCACTTTTCAACTCTCTCTCAAATTTGACATTCATTAATTTCTTAATTTGTTTTTAATGTTCTTTCTGTTTTAGTTTCAAATCTCATTTGATTAGTATTTGGTAGTCACAATTAAGCACAACGTCCTGCAAACGCAACACAAATATAGCAATTGAGTCAATGCAAATCTTATTTTCTGCGTCAAAAAATATTTATAGCTGAAATTAGGTCCAGAAACAACTTGCTGGTTTATAACAATGCACCATTTCGCCCTGGTTGGTTAACTTTTGCACCAGTACACCCCGCACCCCGACACATCTTTGTATCACTAACCGCCCGACATTGGGCAAAAACGCAAAGATATGTCACAGAACGAAACAAATTCGATTGTATCAACGGCATCAGGGATGGCCGGGGGAATGGGAAAAGCGCTTTCCTTCAACCCCATTTTCGCTACTATTTCAATGCAGGCAATCCTTGAGGTTGCTCTGTATGCTGCCGTTTCGGCGCTGGCAGCATTTGCCGTAATATTAATGATTGATTTCATAAGAAACCCACGACGCAAATGAAATCCCTGATTAAAACAGGCGATTAGGCGGAATTGATCATGGAGTTTACCCAGCTGTCGACATTTCGACGGAGTTTACCCCGCTATCAATATTTCGACGGAGTTTATCCTGCGGAACGCAGGGCTCAATGTCCTGACTTTTGACAGCTTTGATCGTTATTGCGCTAAAATAATTTCGACTGCCTGATAACAGAATGTTTAGAATCGTTTTTTTCACTTTTCACCGTACTAATGGCTGATTTTTGATAGCAAAAACAAGAAAAAACAGAGCGATTTTCAACATATGTCTTTGGGATGTCGCATAACATTTTGCGGATCAGAAATCGATGAAGAGAAGGGCGGGCGCCGAAGGCATGATGCCTGAAATCTGTCTGAGCTGATTTATTCAAGAAGATGTTCCATGCAGCGAGTTATTTCAGGCTGTGGGGGGCAGTTCATCGATTTCCCGCAAAATGTTCAAGCGACGAGTTTTTCTTTTGATACTTTTCTTTTGGCGGGCAAAAGAAAAGTATTCTCAGTCGAGGGACAGCAGGCAGGACTCAATGTGACAAAAATGGGTTTTTAGAGATGCCCTTCAGTGAATTATTTTCTGGATTTTTCAATCCAAAAAATTCAATTAGCGATTACTCTTTGTATTCGAAGCAGAGTCCACACTTACGGTTGTATCGTTCAAAAAATCGTTGGCGGCATTCACTGACGAGTTTACGCTGGTGTCTTTTTTAATACTGTCTTCAAAAGCCTTCATTTCTTCCTTTTCCTTTTTCTCGGAATTTCCGCAGGAACTCAGAAACAATGCGGCAATGATGGTGGTTGCAAAAAAGTATTTCATGGGATTTTTTTGTAAAATTAAAAAATCTGTTTTGATCTGATCATCGTTTTTTGTACTCTTCGAGTGCTTTTTCTGCCTCGATGCGATTGTTTTCGTCATCAAAAAACCCTTTGGGATATTTCATGTCGAGCGCATCCAGTGCTTTAACAACGTGTTTGGCCACCAGATAATTGCGGTACCATTTATCGTCGGAAGGTACAATTATCCAGGGAATTTCAGGGCTGCATTTTTTGAAGATTTTTTCATACACATCCATGTATTCATCCCATTTGCGCGATTCTGAAATATCGGCCGGATCATATTTCCAATGTTTATCGGGTTTTGTCAGCCTGCGGCTGAAACGCTTCACCTGCTCATCGCGGGAAATATGAAGATAGAACTTCAGTATATGCGTGTTGCTGTCATTCAGCAGATTTTCAAAACCATTAATATAATCATACCTGCGTTTTATTTTATCGGCCGGATACAATTTGTGAACTTCAGGAACTAAAATATCTTCGTAATGCGAGCGATTGAAAATGTGAATCTTCCCGGTTGGGGGTGTGTGCTTATGAACCCTGCGTATAAAATCATACGCATATTCTTCAGTCGTTGGTTTTTTAAATGGTGTTACACGCACGCCCATTGGATTTATTTTTCCAAAAACATGCTTCACGGTGCTGTCTTTGCCCGATGCATCCATGCCCTGCAGTATTACAAGCAGGCTGTGTTTGTTTTCGGCATACAGCACCGATTGCAGTTCGCGCAATTTTTCAACCAGACGGTCAGTCTCATTGACTGTTGAAGTTTTTTCAGCGTTTGCAGGTGCGTTGGTAGAGTATTTTTCCAGCATGGGAATCAGATTTGATTGGAGTGTGTGTCTTCTTTTTCATTGGAGATGCCGTAATACAACGCGGCGTTGATTTCAAAACCAATGAGAAATATCATGGATAGAATGAAAAGGAAAAGCATGAGAATAAAGAGAGCCGAAATGCCTCCGTACACATCTTCATATCTTGTAAAACTTGAAATGAATGCATCAAAACCGATAGATGCAATCACCGTGAGAAATGCCGCCATCAGCGTTCCCGGGCTGAACAAATGAAAACGTTTCTTTTTTGCCGGAGCGAGATAATAGATGGCTGCAAGAATAAACGTGATAAAAAGAAAAAAGAAAGTGTATTTGACTATGAATACAAGACTCGCCGACCAGAAAGGACCAAGAATGTTTTTTTCGCGCAGCCAGTCGATGACAGCCTGATTTAGAAAAAATACCGGAACCGCAACCATGGCCAGCAGCAGAAGAATTAAAACAAGCAGAAAAGCGACTCCAAATTGTTTATGCAAAGGGCGGTTTTCGCGCGTGTGGTATGAATTGTTGAATATTACAATGCTTGCTCTAATGCCATTTACTGCAAAATACAATGTTGTGATAGCAGTTACAGAGATAACGCTGCCTGCAAAACCCGATGCTGCCTCAGATACTGGTTTTACAATTGAAGCGAAAATTTGCCGGGGAAGAAATGTCCCGAAAATAGAAATAAGAATGTCTTTGCTTTCATCCGGAAGCAGAATGGGAAGGGCCGTGTTGACAAGAATGAGCGCAGGAATGGCTGCCATCATGAATTTAAAGGCAAGTGCCGATGCTCTCATGGCAAGAACAGAATTTCTAAATCCTTCCATTACCAGAGTCATCACCGAATAGATGCTTCTACCTTCGCTTCCCGGGAATTTGTGGTTTTTGGAATAATTGATCATCCTGCCATATACAGGAAGCTCAGACAATCGGATCCGCTTTTTATTGTTGCCGTTAGTCAAGTGCTTTCAGACTTAAATCAAGACTCTTTATATGATGCGTGAGCGCTCCCGAAGAAATGAAATCAACTCCGGTTTCAGCATATTCCCGAAGATTGTCGATGGTAATTCCGCCACTGGCTTCAGTTTTTACACGGCCGTTTACAAAAGCAACGGCTTCTTTCATCTTGTCGGGTTTGAAATTGTCAATCAATATGCGGCTTGCAATATTTGCATCCAGCGCCTCTTTCAGTTCTTCCATGTCGCGGACTTCGATTTCAATTTCGAGGTCCAGTTTCTTGTCTGCAAGGTATTGCTTTGCCTGATTCAATGCTTTTGTGATTCCGCCGGCAAAATCAACATGGTTGTCTTTGATCAGGATCATATCGAACAATCCGAATCTGTGATTGTGGCCACCACCTATCCGCACCGCCATTTTTTCAAGTTCGCGAAGCAGCGGTGTCGTTTTGCGGGTATCCAGAATTTTGGTGTTGGTGCCTTCGAGCATTTTCACCATCTTGCTTGTCTGAGTGGCAATGCCGCTGAGGCGTTGCATAAAATTCAGAACCAGTCGCTCGCAGGTCAGTAGATTTTGCACGGGGCCTTCAACCAAAAAAGCAATATCACCTTTGCTGATCGCACTGCCATCGCGCAAAATGATCTGCATAGAGATATCAGGATTATAATGATGAAAAATCTGCCGGGCAAGATCGATGCCAGCCAAAATTCCTTCTTCTTTTACAAACAGGGCCATTTTGCCACGTTTTTCGGCAGGAACAGTGCTCAACGTTGTATGGTCTCCGGGACCAATGTCTTCTTTTAATGCAAAATCAATGATTTGTTCAATCGACAGGCTGCTATGCATCTTACTGAATTTCGAATTTGAGAATATGAAGGGTTATTTCTGAATCCGCTTTTTGAATCACATAATAAACCTTGAAGCGGATTGCGCCGGAAACATAAGAGCCCAATGTGTAATAATTGGTGCCTGAAGTTTTTCCTTCAGAATTTACGGTGAACGAAGAAGGAGGATATTGTGAGAAAAAATCACGCATGATTATTTCAGCCTGTGTGCGGCTGAAATCACCTTTTTTGCCGGGAACACTGAGCTGAATAGTAGGAGCAAAGCAAGCGGCAAGCTGAGAGGCATCGCCTGAGCGAATGGCATCGGAAATTTTATCATTGACTTCATAAATATCAGGAATTTTCAAAGTGTCATTATTCACCGAAAATCCCTGTAAACTGAAAAAACTTAATATGAGAATGAAAAAATATTTCATTATTTTGCATTTTTCCTCAGCGATGTCAAAATCTAAGCCAAAGATACAATTTTTGAAACTAACTCAGCCCGTATTATGAAATTAACTCTATTGGCAGCGGGGAAAACGCGCGTCAGCTTTGTTTCGGAGGGATTGACCTTTTATGGAAACAGAATCCAGAAATATTTTCCATGGGAAATTGTTGAAACAACGGATGTAAAGCATATTCCCGACGTGAAAGCCATGGTCAAAGCTGAAAACGAAAAAATACTGAAAGCACTTGTTCCGGGCGATTACGTTATTCTGCTGGATGAAAAGGGCAAACAGCACACCAGTCTTGCTTTTTCGCAGGATATTCGCAAAATAATGGATACAGGAAGTGCGCGCAGAATTGTGTTCGTGATCGCAGGTGCTTTTGGTGCAGGCGATGAGCTGAAGCAGCGCGCAAATGAAACATGGGCTTTATCAAAGCTTACATTTCCTCATCAACTGGTTCGATTAATTCTGGCTGAACAAATTTATCGGGCGTTGTCTATTATGCGAAATGAGCCTTATCACCACGAGGGTTGATTGAATCGATGATGCTGTTTCACGACATTCTCATTTTTACACGCCAATAAATTTGCGGGCTTTTTCAGCAACCAGCATTGGCGAAATATCTTTCATGCATCTGAAATGTTCTTTTGGACATTTTTTATAACCCAGTTTGCTGCATGGCCGGCAGCGCAGATTTTTGTTTTCAACGATTTCCGATCTGTTTTCAAGACCTTCGGGAAAGTAAGGATACATGCCAAAAGCAGGCACTGTGTTTCCCCAGATGCTGATGAGCGGTTTGTGCAGGGCCGCTGCAATGTGCATCATTCCGGTATCGTTTGAAATCACAATTTTTGACTTACCAATTACTGCGGCCGATTCAGTGAGGGAAAGTTTATCGCAGAGATTAATAATTTTTTCAGAACAACTTTTTTCAATAAGTCCGGCCGTTTCATTTTCGCTTTTACCACCAAGCAGAATGACAGGAAGAGACATTGATTTCACAAATTCGATAATTTGTTCAGCCGGATATCGTTTTGTGGCGTATGTCCCTCCAATTGCAAGGGCAATGTATTTGTCAGGAAGATTTTTTGTGATTTCCGGATTATAATCTTTTGGAAAAAAGAAATCAAGGCCTTCTTCGTCATTCACCACCTGTAGTTTTCTGACAGCCCTGAAATAGCGGTCGACAATATGAATGTCAGGCAGCAGATTTATTTTTAGTTTAGTAAAAATCCATTTCCGGATGTTCAGTTTGTTGAAGGTGTAGTACTTGGTGTTCAAATGAGCCATAAGTCGCTGACTACGCCAGTTTCGGTGCAGGTCGATCATGTAGTCGAATTTCTCTGCTTTCAGTTCATCCAGTATTTCGAGCGGTGATTTTTTCACCAACCAGAGCTTCGAAATGTAAGGATTCGACGACATTGTTTCAGCATAACGCTTTCGGGTGATATAGTGTATTTCAGCATCGGGATGCTGTTTTTTCAGACAACGCACCACCGGTGTTGTCAGGATTATGTCTCCAATGGAACTTATGCGGTAAACCAGTATTTTCATTTTCTCTGGTATGAAAAGTTTTGTTGCAGAATAATGCGGTTGGTTTCACGTTAATTTTTCAGAGAATCCATCCACACTCTACAAAATTAGTTAATTTTGCCTAAGGGACTAAACTCAATGAAAAGAAAATCGGTTTTATACATGCTGCTTCTTATTCTGGCCTTATCGGTTGCAGCTTCGGCGTGTAAAACGGAGAAGAAATACAATCCCAAAAAGTGCAGAACCTGTCCGCATTTTTGATTGTGATATGGCATACCTTTGTAACACAGAGTTGATTTAATCGGGCAAAAGCCGATATCAATTACAGCAAAGTGAATTTGAAAGCGCGCTTCCAGAATTCGATATGCTGTAATTGATCAACACAACTACGTTGTGTCCTTTCCAATCAGCTTTTGCTTTTTATACTCCGATCCACCACAGCGGATTAAATTCCACTCTGTGCAACACTCTGAGTTCCTCTGTGAACCGAAGTGCATGAAATGCGCTGAGCTCATGAGCACCTTGCAAAAATGTTTTAATGCGCGAATAAACTAGGGTTCAGAAGGATTTTTGTGTGTTTAAATGCGTTGACCCTGTCCATCTTGGCGTATTCTGCGTTCAAAACAGGAAAAATGACTATTTTTGCAGAAATAAGACTGGAAGTAATGACGGGAAACATTTATTGTGTAATTATGGCCGGTGGCCTCGGAACGCGTTTCTGGCCTATGAGCCGGACATTGAAGCCAAAGCAGTTTATTGATGTGCTTGGAATGGGCAAGACGTTGATTCAGCTTACGTTTGATCGACTGCTGAAAGTTTGTCCTGCTGAAAACATTTTAGTAGTAACCAATGAAAATTATGTTGAGCTGGTTAAAAAGCAGCTGCCACTCATAAATCCGGAAAACATTCTGTCGGAACCTTCCAGAAGAAATACTGCTCCTTGTATTGCCTATGCTGCGTACCGGATAAATTCATTCGATCCGGATGCAACGATGATTGTCTGTCCATCCGATCATATCATTTTTGATGAAGATGCATTTATCGACCATCTGAAATCATCTGCCACAGCCTCGCAGCACAATGACTGGCTGATGACGCTTGGTATAATGCCTACTCGTCCCGACACCGGATACGGCTACATTCAGTATCTTGAAGGACAAAAGCTGGAAGGGGACTCAAGAATCAAGAAAGTGAAAACGTTTACCGAAAAACCACAACTTGAGCTTGCAAAGGAATTTATTAAAAGCGGTGATTTTCTCTGGAATAGCGGCATTTTTGTGTGGACGCTGAAAAGCATTATTGATGCTTTCCAGAAATATGTTCCGGAAATGAGCGCGCTGTTTGCAAAAGGAGAAAAAATCTATCGTACGGTTGATGAAGCCGACTTTATTTTTCAAACCTACATGCTTTGTAAAAATATTTCCATTGACTATGCAGTAATGGAAAAAGCCGATAATGTTTATGTTGTTGCATCTGATTTTGGCTGGAGTGACCTTGGCACCTGGGGTTCTCTTTATGAAAACCGCCAGCGCGATCAAAGCGGAAATGCCATTGTGGGCAAGAATGTAATGATGTATGATTGCAGAAATTGTCTTGTACACATGCCGCAGGAAAAAATGGTGTTGTTGCAGGGCCTCGATGATTACATTGTTGTAGAGTCTGATAATATTCTGATGGTTGTCAAAAAAGAAGACGAGCAGAACATCCGTCAGTATGTGAACGATGTTATGATTGAAAAAGGCGAACAGTTTACTTAATCGCAATCCAAACTGTGTCGGAATATCATCATATTCTTGGCGTACCTGAAAATGCCACGCTTACTGAAATAAAGAAGGCTTACCGATTTCTTGCCCGGAAGTTTCATCCCGACATGAATCCAGCTGCTGATGCGGCGGAACAGTTTATCAGAATTACTGAAGCGTATGAGATTCTGATTGGAGAAAGAAAACAAAAGCAGCGTAGTTATACAAAACCGGCTTCACCTGTAGACCTGGCACGGGAAAGAGCAAAGGCCTATGCACGTATGAGGTATGAGGAATTCAAAAAGCAAAGCGATGCTTTTGAATCTACTCCCATGCATAAAATTTTGTGGCCGGCCTGGGTAAATTTTATTTTTATTGGCATTGCATTGTTTTTTATTACAGATAGTCTCCTTCCAAAGAAGATACAGGAATGCAGCATTGTTATTTCCGATAATAAATATTTTATTGCCTGCGGTAAAAAACTGACACTCTCCGAAGATCATTTGCTTAATGGATTGCCGGTCGGAGACTCGGTCCTGTTGCGTGTTACTCCAATAGTGGGTTATATTTCCGCCTACAAAGTGATTGGGGACAAAACTGACCATTTTTTACGTGTTCAGAACAGCACGACCGAATATATAGCCGCCATGTATTTGTTGCTGGCACTTGCGATACTTGCGTTGGTAAACAAAACAAAAAAAATCGAGAATAAACTGCTGATCAAGATTGGGATGTGTATTGCAACAGTGGCTTATGGTCTTGTGTTTTTAATGTGGATTAATCAGTAATTTGATTTGAAAGATTATTTATACATAGAATCCCGTTTGGGTTTTTCGGAAATCAGAGCAAAATTGCTGGATGATTGTTATACGCCAGTGGGCCGCGAACTGGCACAGAGTGCGTTTTTTACCGATGATTCGCAAGCCATTGAAAAGAGTCTTCGCCTGACAGCTGAAATGAAATACATTAATGAATTTCTTGGCGGCGTTCCTGCTCTTGCATTCGACGATTTCCGCCAGGAGCTTCAGTATCTGAAAACATCAGGGACCGTAGTGGAAATTCCGGTTTTGCAATCAATCGCTTTTATAATCGAAAAGCTGTTGGATCTGCGAGCATTATTTTCGCGAAATGAAGACAAGACGCCATTGCTGAAAGAATGGATCAGCAGCATTGTTTTTGACGGATCGCTGGCAACCAGAATTGGCAATGTGCTGGACGAAAATGGCGAAATACGCTCCAATGCTTCGGAGCGTCTTGCTGAAATCAGAAATGAAATTACGGGACAGCGCAAAAAGATTGAAAGGACAATTCAGTCTATGCTGAAAAGTCTTAAAGAAAAAGGTCAGGTGGACGAAGATGTAAATCTCAGTATTCGTGGTGGTCGCTTGGTAATTCCGGTAAACGCATCGAAAAAGCGCATGATTAAAGGCGTTGTGCTGGATGAATCGGCAACGGGACAAACAGTCTTTATTGAACCGATTGAAATATTTGAGATGAACAACGAAGTGCAGGATCTGGAATTTGGAGAGAAGCGTGAGATTACAAAAATTCTCACCGGGCTTGCAGACCGCATAAGGCCACAGATTCCGGAATTACTAGAGCATATCGGATTTCTTGGACACATCGACTTTATAAATGGTAAAGCTAAACTCGCCGTTTCACAGAATGCTATAATGCCGGTTATTTCTACTGAACGGAGAATCACGATTATGCAGGGCCGGCATCCGGTTCTCGAAGAATCGTTGAAAAAGTCAGGAAGAAAAATAGTACCGCTTGATCTCGAATTAGGTCCTGAACAGAGAATGATAATAATCAGCGGTCCGAATGCCGGTGGAAAATCGGTGGCAATGAAAACAACCGGACTGTTGCAATACATGTTCCAGTGCGGTTTTCTGATACCAGCCGCAGAAGGCACAACGCTATTTCCTTTTTGTGATATTTTTGCTGATATTGGTGACCAGCAGTCCATCGAAAATGATTTAAGCACCTATTCATCGCATTTGCTGAACATGAAAATGTTTATGGAGCGTGGAAATAATAATAGTCTGGTGCTTATAGATGAGTTCGGCAGCGGCACAGAGCCGGAAAGTGGTGGAGCTATTGCAGAATCGGTATTGGAAATACTCAACGCACATGGAGTTTATGGTGTAATTACAACGCACTATTTTAATCTGAAGATGTTTGCTTCAAATCACGATGGGGTGATAAACGGCGCCATGCTCTTCGATAATGAACTGCTAAAGCCGCTCTACAAGCTTAAAACGGGCAAACCCGGCAGTTCATTTGCCATCGAAATTGCTTCATCCATCGGACTGCCCGAAGATGTCATGACCAATGCTTCAGCCAGGATTGGCAAGGGCAGGATTGAAATGGAAAAGATGATCCAGGATCTTGAAAACGAAAAATTGAAACTCGAAGATCGTCGCAGGGAGCTGGAAGTAGCTGAAGATTTCGTGAGTGAACTGATTGAAAAATACAACAAGCTTAATAAAAGTATTGTTGAGAATCGTGATCGAATAATTTCGAAGGCCGAAAGTGAAGCGAAAAATTTATTGGCGGAGTCAAACGCCCTGATTGAAAAAACCATTCGCGATATCAAGCAGGAACAAGCTGCCAATGACAAAGTGAAAGCCATCCGCACTGAGTTTGAGAAGAAAGCTGCGTCGTTGAAAAAAGCAAAGGAAAACCCGATTGAACCATTGCCGCTGACGAAAACGAATCAAGCAGATGATGTGCCTAAAAAGCCGCTGGTCGTAGGGAATTTTGTACGACTGGATGATGGCTCTGAAACCGGAATAATTACTGAAATTAAAAACAAAAAAGTAAAAGTGCAGTTTGAGCTTGCATCGCTGACGGTTGATGCAGCGCGACTTTCAGCAGTTGCAGTGCAAAAACAGAAACAAAACAATTCCCGAAAAAAAGTTAATATTATTTCTGAAAAAAAAGAAGCAGTTTATCAACTTGATTTTCGTGGCAAAAATGTTATTGAAGCAATAACGGAATTGGATAAATTTCTCGATGAAGCTTTGCTCACGGGAGTGAGATCTTTTTCAATTCTTCATGGAAAAGGATTCGGAATATTGAGAAAAGAAATCCGCAATCACTTGCGGCAATACAAGGATATGCTTGAGTTTGATGACGCTCCGCTGCAGTTTGGTGGCGAAGGAATAACGCTGGTGAAGTTTTTATAAATACGAAATCAGAAATACGATATACTAAAGAATGTGAAGATGTGCGACTTCACGTGAGACGTGACACGGTCGCGAATGTGTGAATATGAGATGATCACTTTTGTCCTTGTCCTTTTATCTTTTGTCTTGAGAGGATCTGGAAATGTGCGACTTCACGTAAAACGTGATAAGTGCGGCGATGTGATATAATTGAGATGCCACAATAGTTCTGAATTACAAGTGAATTTTGTAACGACTCCCGCTTTCAGCGGTATAAATTCCACGATTGTCACACGTAACGACTTAGATCTTGCTCAGAGCTGAGAACTGACAATTGAAAGCTAAATCCGTTTAATTTTTTCAATAAGCGATGAGGTGCTGAATCCTTCTACAAGTTCGATGGTTTCAACTTTTCCGCCATGCTGCAAAACCACATCTGCACCAACAATCTGGTCAATGGTGTAATCTTTCCCTTTAACGAGAATGTCCGGAATTATTGATTCAATAAGTTGCAGCGGAGTGTCTTCATCGAAGAGACAAACGGCATCTACAAACTGAAATGATGCGAGAAGAAGGCAACGTTCGTTTTCCGAAATGATGGGTCTTGATGCGCCTTTAAGACGTTTTACGGAATCATCGGTGTTGACGCCGAGTACGAGTCTGCTGCCGAGAGCGGCCGCAGCAGCTAGATACAGAGCATGACCGGGATGAATGATATCGAAGCAGCCGTTGGAAAAAACGATGGTCTGACGTTCAGTTCTCCACGTATTCGCTCGCTGAATCAACTGTTCACGCGTCATGACTTTTTCACTAATCAATTTCCGGAAGTCCATCTTTTTTGGTTTTTTGAAAACTCATCATGACAAAAGCAATCATTCCCATCACAAGAATCATGATGGTCTGCACGGTCCACGAAAGCCATCCAATGGTGAATCCATCCGTAATTTCTGCACCGTAAATCAGCAGTACTTCAGAAACAATCAAAGGATAAATACCGATGCCGCCCTGGATAACGATGATGCCGATTGTTCCGAAAACAAGAACCATGAAGGCCGATTCAGCCGATAGTCCGGATGTTGACGGAATGCTGAAATACATGAGATAAACCATGAGCCAGTACATGACCCAGATCAAAAATGTGTAAACAAAAAACAGTGCGGTTTTTTTCAATTTAAAAATTGAAAATAATCCAGTCATCAGGTTTTTGATGATCTTGCGGATTTTCTGAATTAACGGTTTATGCCGAAATCTTTTCAGTATCCAAAGAAACAAAAGAAACAGTGTTAAAAGAATGCCGAGAATCAGCCATATTTTCCATACGGTAAACAAACTGGTTTTTTCGGTAAAACCACCCATAATTCGCTCTGTGACATATGTTTTGACATTGTTCCAGAAGATGGCTATGGCGGCAAAAAACAATGCCAGATAGAAGAAAAAATCGAAAGTTCGTTCAGCAACGACCGTCCCGAAAAGTTTGTCGAAGGGTATTTTTGATTGCTTTGAAAGCAGCACTGCGCGCGTTATTTCGCCCAGACGCGGAACCGCAAGATTTGCCAGATAACCAGCCATGAGTGACCAGAAAGATTGCTTAAGAGGCGGCGCTTTTTCTATGGTATCGATGAGCAGATTCCATCGTGCTGCGCGCAGAATATGGCTCAGAATGCCGGCTGCAAGGGCCAGTAATACCCAGAAATAATTTGCTTTCAGAAAATTGTCGACAACTTTTTCCTGTTGTTCAACATCGAGTTTATCCCAGAAATAGAAAATGAAAAATACACCCAAGCCTATGAAGGCTGCGGTCTGTATGATTTTAAGCACCGTTTTTTTCAACGCTTAAAGTTTGTTGTTTTTGTCTGGAAAAATGATAGCCGGTTTGAATTTTTTTGCTTCATTGTATTCAAGCGAGCAATAGGATAAAATTATAACGGTATCTCCCGGAGCCACTTTTCGTGCCGCAGGGCCGTTCATGCAAATGGTTCCGCTATCGCGGGCACCTTTGATCACATAAGTTTCAAGACGTTCACCATTATTGATGTTCAGCACATGAACTTTTTCAAATTCTATCAAATCAACAGCATCCATCAGGTTTTCATCGATGGTGATGCTTCCTGTGTAATACAGATCGGCTTCAGTCACCGTTGCTTTGTGGATTTTGCTTTTCAACACCTGTATATTCATGATGCAAAAGTACTAAAATAATTCGAAATTGTCAATGAGTCTTACCTTGCCAAGCCAAGCGGCCACAAATGCCATGGCGTGTTTTGCATCTTCTTTTTTTTGCAGCGGTTGCAGGGTCTGTGCATCGGCGATGATGAAGTATTCTGGTTCGATCATTCCGCTTCCTGCGAGCATGCGCTCGCAGTGCCGGCAGACCTCGTCGGGTTGGAATTCCTGAATGAGCTGTTTGGATCGTTTCAACACTTCGTAAATCAAAGGAGCCATTTCGCGTTCTTCTTCAGAAAGTCTTGAATTGCGAGAACTCATGGCCAGTCCGTCGTCTTCACGCACGATGGGCATTCCCTTAATGTTTATCAGTGGAAAATCATTTTCTGCAAGTTTCCGAATGATCAGGAGTTGCTGGTAGTCTTTCATTCCGAAATAGGAGATATTAGGCCCAACAATGCTGAATAACGCTGAAACAACCATGGCAACTCCGTTGAAGTGCCCGGGTCGCTTAGCTCCTTCCATCACGTCGTCGATACCAGTGAATGTGAATGTTCTGGTAACCGGCTCGGGATACATCTCTTCAACGGTCGGTATGAAAACAGCCGTCGCTCCCGCTTTTTCGAGCATAGCCAGGTCCCTTGCTTCATTTCTGGGGTATTTTACAAGATCCTCCGGATTGTTAAACTGAGTGGGGTTGACAAAAATGCTCACAACGGTTTCATCATTCTCTTTCAGAGAGGCAGAAACCAGCGAAATGTGGCCCTGGTGCAGGAATCCCATGGTTGGAACAAAGCCAATAGTGGTTTTATCTGTTAATCCGTTACGCCAGTCTTTGTATTCTTTAATTGTGCGGAAAATATTCATAATCAGACGAAAAAAAGTACAAAACTAAACTCTTTTTTTAATATATATGCGAAAAAAATCGTAACTTTGCATATTATTTATTAGCCCTTGCATTGTTATGGAGAAAGCAAAAATTCTGTACGTATCTCAGGAAATCACCCCGTATTTAAGGGACAGCCAAATGGGAAATGTTTGCAGGCACCTGCCGCAGGGTACCCAGGAAAGAGGAAAAGAGATCCGCACATTTATGCCCCGTTTCGGATGTATCAATGAGCGTAGACATCAGCTGCATGAGGTGATTCGCCTCTCCGGGATGAATATCATTATCAACGACTCCGATCACCCGCTTATCATCAAAGTTGCAAGTATCCAACAGGCACGAATGCAGGTTTACTTCATCGACAGCGAAGATTATTTTCACCGCAAATTTATTGTTCACGATAAAGACAATCGTTTTTATAACGATAACGATGCCCGCTCGGTATTTTTTAACAGAGGCGTACTCGAAACAGTAAAAAAACTTGGATGGGCTCCCGACATTATCCACTGCCATGGCTGGATGACCGCTCTCATAGCTCCTTATGTAAAAAAAGTATATAAAAAGCACCCTATATTTTCAGAAAGCAAAATCATTCTATCGCTCTATGACGATCATTTTTCGGAATATTTGTCAGAGCAGGTTGTTCCCAATATTATCATGGATGATCTCACAGCTGCTGGTTTGCCTCAGCTCAAGAAAGACCGCAACTATCTTGGTTGGATGAAAACGGCCATTGATTATTCAGATGGAATTATTGTTGGATCAGCCGATGTAAGCAAAGATGTGCTTGATTACGCAAAGAAAAGCAAGCTGCCAATGCTCGAATACCAGGGCGAGGAGAATTACATTGATGCATTCAATAAATTCTATGACCGGGTTTTAATCAATGAGGAAGTAGCCTGCTAGAGCAGGGGCTTATTTCCCAGGATTAAACCGATTTTTCTGCTCTTTCTTCAGAACGATAAAACACTTTTCGTACTGTTTGATCAGGTCTATGGATAAATGTTTTCCATTGGCCAAATATGTGCATACCGCAGTATTCGCGTCTTCAATAAATTTTATCGATTTTTGCATCTCTTCATTCCCTAGGATGTCTCAAAATTGCCGATTGTTACGACATTCCACCGTTCCGTCTTGTGATTCGGTTTTTCGCAATGCTTTTGAACCGGAACATGGAACCGTCGTAACAACATCAAAAACAACGGTTCCATGTCCCTCAGCTCCGCGCCTCTTCGAGTTGGGCCTGACTTCGTCGCTTTGGACGGTGGAATGTTGTTTTTGCACCTGATTTCTTTTTAAGACATCCTCGGGATTTTCAGAGAAGACTCAAGAAATTTATTTCAGAGGAAGAACAATGCGAAAGGTTGTTCCCTTGCCGGGAACGGATGAATGGACAAACAGTTTGCCTTTGTGGTACTCTTCGATAATACGTTTCGAAAGAGTGAGTCCCAGCCCCCAGCCGCGTTTTTTTGTTGTGAAGCCGGGACGGAAAACCGATTTGTATTGTGATTTTGGAAAGCCTTTTCCGGTATCAGACACATCAAGCATAACATGACGCGACGCGTTGTGGAGTGAAATAGTTATTGAACCTTCGCCTTCCATTGCATCAATGGCATTTTTCAGCAGGTTTTCCATTACCCAGCCAAAGAGATTTTCGTTGAGAGGCAGGGCCAATGAATCATTCTCGCGAAACAAAATATTAATGCTGACTTTTTTGGATGAACGTGCCCGGATATATCGGACAGAATTATATACAGATTCTGTCAGCGATGTAAGAGGCAATTCCGGCGCAGAACCAATGTTGCTGAAACGAGCCGTAACGTCTTGCAGTCGTTGTATATCGTTTCGTAATTCATCGATATAGACTTTATTTTTTTCATCGGTTTCGATAAAATCGAGCCATGCAAGCATGGATGAAATGGGGGTTCCGAGCTGATGCGCGGTTTCCTTGGCCATACCCACCCAAACCTTGTTTTGTTCGGCTTTTCGAGTGGTGTTGAACAAAAAATATGCGACCAAAAGAAATACGCCTACAACAAGTAATAATACAAAAGGGTAATAGCGAAGCTGGGTGAGAAGATAAGAATCCTTGTAATAAATGTATTTTTTCCCCTGGCCTTCGAACTCGATGATAATTGGCGGATTCTGAGCCTCCATAGTTTTGATCAGCTCTTTAAGTTCATCCGGGTCATTCAGTACTTCATTGTTGACATTTCCACTGGAATAGACTTTTGTGCGTGCAGAATCAAGAATGAGCACAGGAACACTGGCGCTGTTTACAACAACTTCGGAGAAGAAAGATTCTGTGAGGTCGTTCAGCACGTTTCGCAGCTCGGTGAAAAGCAGCGATTCTTTGAAATACAGATAATTTACAAACTCACCATAGCTGACTACAATGGGCTCTATCACTGAGAAATCGCTCAGTCTTCTGCCATCAAGTTTTTTTATGGTATCGGTTGAAAAATCGACATTTTTTACTGCGATAATATTTTTCTCTTCGTCGGTGAGAACCACCGGGATTGTAGTGTTGCCAGCGATAATTTGCGTATAGAAGCTAAGGTCTTCGTCGATGCCGGCATTGATGAGCCTTTTGGTAGCTTCGGCCCAGATTTCAACACGTTTGCGTTCTTCTTCCTTTATTTTTTTAAAAAAGTCGTTCGTGTAGTTGACCAGATTGGCTTTCTGCTGAATGGCATTAGCCCATATTTTTACTTTTTTGCGTTCGTCGGAAGCAATTTTTTTCACCAGATTATTACTGAACATGAGCGACGCGCTTACGATCAGCAGCCCGATGAAGAACAACCCCCACTTCCAGAATTTTTTTCGACGATAAATATCCATGAACAAAAAGAGCTAACAGTTGTTTAAAAATAATTTCCGTAAGCAATGTGTGAATAACACAAAGGGAGGTTTATTATTTTGCGAAGAACAAAAATAGCAATAAAACGGACAGCTGATTTTATATTTCCGGAAAATTTATATTCAGCGAGCCAACCAAAGCGGTTGAAATTTGTCTGGTTAAGTAAGAAAAAATCAAAGCCCCATGAAAGTTTACCTTTTATCAGTAATTCTCACGATGTGCTTGTCGCTGTCCGGAACGTTTCTGAAAGCGCAAAGCGAAACTAATTCCCGCCCGAACAATACGGAGACCGGGTTTATGTATCCAACATCTTTCACTCTGACCCGGCCATTGAGTGAGTTGGTAGATGAGCATCCCTATGTGGAGCCGGACTTCAACACAAAGCCATGGATTTCGCCTGACCGGAAAAACAGGCCGGCACAGGCTTTTGTTTACTCAGTCGAAGATGGTCCTGAGTACGGAAATGATCCGGCGATAGTTCAAACAAAAATGGGTGACCGAAGCAATGCGAATAAGGCTCCCTTAACAAACTGGGCGGGCGTTACAAGCTCAGCTTATCCGCCCGATCCGACTGGTGCTGTTGGCCCGAATCATTATATACAAATTGTTAATGCTACAACAGTCAGGATTTTCAACAAGACCGGAACTGCGTTGGAAACATTCCAGCTCGCAACGCTCTGGGGATCATCTTCCAATGCAGGAGATCCGATTGTAATGTACGACAAATTTGCCGATCGCTGGTTCCTGAGCCAGTTTGCCGATCCGTATGGTTCTACTCCAAACAATATTTACATTGCCATTTCTCAGACTAATGATCCTACAGGCAATTACTATACTTACACATATACTTCTGATGATTTCCCCGATTATCTCAAGTTTTCGATCTGGCACGATGGCTATTATATGACTTCGAATCAGAGTACAGACAAAATTCATGTGTTTGAAAGAACAGCCATGCTTGTCGGAAATACATCAGCGCGAATGACCTATTCCAATTTTTCGACTGGATCAGTTTCTTCTTTTTTCATTCCACTGCCTGCCGATGCAGCAGATGACGATGCATTGCCTGCAGCCGGAACACCGCTGCCATTCTTTAGTTATTTTGATAATGCCTGGGGAACCGGAAATGATGCAGTTAAAATTTGGAATGCCACAACCAGCTGGGGAACAACTCCTTCGGTTACTATTACAGGTCCAACTGCAGTAAATACAAATTCATTCGATGCTTCGTATAATTCAAGCTGGAACGATGTTCCGCAGCCCAATGGCCAATATCTGGATGGTATTGGCGGCGTACTGATGTACAGGGCTCCGTGGCGTTCATGGTCAAGCCATAACAGTGTTGTTTTGTCCTGGGGCGTGCTGATTTCGAACACACCGCGCGTCAGAGCAATCTACTGGTGCGAACTACGCCAGACATCCGGCACATGGAGCATGTATCAGCAGGGAATTTATCAGCCTGACAGCGATACCCGCTGGATGAGCAGCGCTGCCATGGATGACAATGGAAGTATTGCACTTTGTTATGCAAAATCATCAACGACCCTTACTCCTGGATTGTATTATACTGGCCGTCTGGCTTCGGATCCGCTGGGAACAATGACTTTTGCAGAAACCACTGCCATTGCCGGAAATGCATCACAAAGCGGGGCAAACCGTTTTGGCGATTACTCGCAGACATCGCTCGATCCGGATGGAATCACTTTCTGGCATACCGGTCAGTATTGTGCATCAACAAGCGGTCAGGAAACACGTATTTATTCATTCCAATTGCCGGCAGGAGCTTCAACAGATGTAAGCAACTTCAATGCAACTGCGGTTTCAACCTCTGAGATAGACCTCAGCTGGGTGCTGAACGGCAGTAGCAATCCCGTGCTTGTTGCCTGGAATACAACCAACACTTTTGGAACTCCTGTGACAGGAACAGCCTATGCAGCCGGAAACGCCATCACCGGTGGCGGAAATGTGATTTATTATGGTTCGGCAACTTCTTTCAACCACACGGGACTTAATCCATCTACAACTTATTATTACAAGGCATGGAGCAATACCGGGAGTTATACCTGGAGTACGGGTGTTACCGATAATGCAACAACACTTGCATCTGGAACAAACACTTATCCTTTCACCCTTGACTTTGAATCATCCACAGATTATACAACATCCTTTGCCCCCTGGACCACTTCAGATGTAGATGGCCTTGCAACTTATTCGAGTGGTGACGCCACATTTACGGGAGAAGGAACAGCCTTTGCCTACATGTGTATGAATCCGGTTGCCTCCGGATGGACAGCTGCACAGACCGATGTGGCTCATGGTGGCTCCCGTTGTGGAATGGCCATTTGTCCTTCAGATGGATCGGCCAGCGACGACTGGTTCATTTCTCCGGCCATGGCTTTGGGAACTAACTCGAGTTTCTCGCTTTGGGTACTCAGTCCAAAACCAAGCACCTGGGGCAATGATTCATATCAGATCATGGTTTCAACGACCGACAATCAGCCTGCAAGTTTTACGGCACTATCATCTGTTGTTGAAGCTCCTTCTACTTGGACCCAGCATACTTACAGCCTTTCGACGTATGACAATCAAACAATTTATCTGGCTATTCGCCACGTAACGACTGATATGTTTATGTTCTGGATGGATGACCTTGAATTCAATTCAACGGTGGCTGCCGGCACCGCTGCAGCGGTTGTAACAGATCCAGCCAGCACATCGGTCTGCCCGGGAACTGCTGTATCGTTTACTGTAACAGCTTCAGGAGATCCGACCATCAGTTACCAGTGGCAGAAGAACGGCGTAAACATTGCCGGAGCCACTTCTTCAACTTATACAATTGCGTCGGTGACCGCTGGTGATACCGCTACTTATCGTTGTGTCGTTACTAATTCGTTTGGAAACGACACCAGTAATGGTGCGGTTTTGACAATAAATGCAGCAACTTCAATCACCTCACAGCCCGTGAGTATAAATGCCAATGAAGGTGATGATATTACGTTGACTGTAGGAGCCTCAGGCGGGTCACTGACCTATCAGTGGAAGAAGAACAATGTGAATATTTCTAATGGTGGAAACATTTCAGGGGCAACGAGTGCTGCTCTTCAGATATTAAATGTTTCAGCATCTGACTTCGGCACATACACCTGTGCAGTTACCGGCACCTGTGGAAGCGTTACCAGCAGTGGAGCTATCGTGAATGTTCTCACTTCCATTGATGAATCTGAAAGTAAGCCTGAAATATTCCCAAATCCTTCGTCAGGTGTATTCACTATCAGAATGGGACAAACTCCTGTTTCGGGCAACTATTATGTGTATGATGCAGATGGCAGGCTAATCCTCTGGCGCATGTACTCAGAACAATCGGAAATTGTCATTGACTTGCATGGCCGGGCTCAGGGAGCCTATCTTTTCAGGATTGACGCCGGCGATAAAACATATTTTAACCGACTGATAATCAAGAATTAGAGAATGATTTAATAACGGAACGGGGTAGATTGGCAACAATTTACCCCGTTTTGTAATTATAAGGTACATCAATAAAGACGAAACTACAAATCCATCAGAATCAAAAAGTTGAGATCAATTTAAGTATAATTTCTCAAGGTAAATTTTGCTATGAACATTAAAAGTAGTTACTTTGCAGCTTGTTTTACTAAAATCAGGAAAACATGTCAGAAATTGCAGAAAAAGTAAAAGCCATTATTGTTGACAAATTAGGCGTCGACGCAGCAGAAGTTAAACCAGAAGCCAGTTTCACAAATGATCTGGGCGCTGATTCACTGGACCAGGTTGAATTGATTATGGAATTCGAAAAAGCTTTCGAACTCCAGATTCCGGACGACCAGGCAGAAAAGATCGGCACCGTAGGTGAAGCGATCAAGTACATTGAAGAAAACAAAAAGTAAATTCAGTATTTGATGAATAAAAGGCGAGTTGTTGTAACTGGCCTTGGCGCAATTACTCCGATTGGTAACACTGTCCCGGAATTCTGGGACAGTTTACACAACGGAGTGAGTGGTACCGGAACGATTACCAGGTTCGATGCATCAAAATTCAAGACACAGATTGGCTGTGAAGTAAAGAATTATGACTCATCAAAGTATTTTGACCGTAAAGAGGTTAGAAAATATGACCTGGTTTCTCAGTTCGGAATCATAAGTGCCAATGAGGCCATTAAAGACTCAGGTTTAAACCTAGAGCAAGAGGATTGTTCACGCATTGGTGTTGTATGGGCCAGTGGTATTGGCGGTTTGATAACTTTTTACGAAGAGATCTCCGAATTTACCAAAGGTGATGGTACTCCACGCTTCAATCCATTTTTTATTCCTAAAATGATTGCCGACATCACTGCCGGTCACATCAGTATGATTAACGGCCTTAAAGGTCCTAATTATTGCACCGTTTCAGCATGCGCATCTTCGGCCAACGCAATCGCCGATGCCATAATGCTTGTTCGTCACGGCTACGCTGATGTAATGGTTGCCGGTGGCTCCGAAGCTGCCATCAATCAAGGCGGTATCGGAGGCTTCAACGCTATGCATGCAATTTCAACCCGCAACGATGATCCTAAAACGGCTTCACGTCCTTTCGACAAGGACCGCGATGGCTTTGTTCTGGGTGAAGGCGGTGCCGGAGTTATTATTGAAGATTATGACCATGCAGTAAAACGTGGCGCAAGAATCTATGCAGAATTGGTTGGTTTTGGCCTTTCGGCCGATGCTCACCATCTGACTGCTCCACATCCGGAAGGTGAAGGAGCCAAGGCTGCAATGTCGATTGCCATCAAAGATGCAGGTATCACCCCGCAGGACGTCGAGCATATCAATACGCATGGAACGTCAACCCCTGTTGGGGACATTGCTGAACCAAAAGCGATTGTTTCGCTTTTTGGTGAGCATGCACCCAAAATATCGATCAACTCAACGAAGTCAATGCACGGACACTTGCTTGGTGCAGCTGGCGCTATTGAGGCGATTGCCGTGATTCTCTCTCTCAAAAATGGCATCATCCCTCCGACCATCAACCATTTCACCGATGATCCGGATATTGCTGCCCTTGATTTCACTTTCAACAAGGTGAAAGAACGTAACATCACTTATGCCCTTAGTAACACTTTCGGCTTTGGTGGTCACAACGTTTGCCTTGCGTTCAAAAAGTATGAATAGTGAGACTTTTCAGAAAGAAAATCGCTAACGAACTTTCAAAAAGTATAAAAAATATTTTCGGGTTTCGGCCCGGAAATATTTTTTTGTATGAACTTGCATTTATGCATAAATCGGCCCACGCAGAACGCAATGGCCGCGAAATATCCAACGAGCGGCTCGAGTATCTGGGTGATGCTGTCATCAGTGTGATTGTTGCCGATTTTTTATTTAAAAAGTTCCCTTTTGCCGATGAAGGAAATCTGACTGAAATGCGTTCGCGCGTGGTAAGCCGTAACTCACTCAATAAAATTGCCGAAAAACTTGGAGTTGGACGTCTTGTAACCATGAGCAGTGTTCCTGTCAGCAATGCCTATACCGGCAATGCGCTGGAGGCGTTTTTTGGCGCTGTATATCTTGATAAAGGTTATTCTTTTGCTCAAAACCTGCTGATTAATTTTATTTTCGGCAGGCGCATAGATGTTGATGCATTTATTAACACGGAAACAAATTTTAAAAGCAAACTCATTGAATTTTGCCAGAAAGAAAAATCGAGTCTTGATTTCAGTATTGTGGAAGAAATTCAGGCCGGACGCAAAAAACAATATGTTTGTGAAGCCAGAATCAATGGAGAGGCCCGCAGCAGAGGAATTGACTATAGCATTAAGGGCGCCGAACAAAATGCTGCTGAGAAAGCGCTCGAAGTGCTGCGAAATGGCGCTGAATAAAACAATCGGGCTCAGCTAATTCTACTTAACTCAAGGGTTCACTCTTCGAGCAACACCTTTGTTGATGTAGCTATTGAATTATACTATTCTTAAAGTGTGCTTCACTAGAATATACTTCATTTCCACGACCTGAGCGCCTCACGGCTGTGTCACGTTTCTCGTGAAGCGAGCTTTCTACGTTGTGGAAATATTCCGGGACCAACGCACTCAGGGCACATTCTGCGACGCAGAGAGGTTGGTCGTTATGATTATTTTCCAGCAGCCCTTTTCTTCTTTTCCCATATATTCAGGGCTTGCTGATATTTGCGGGCATTGGCACTGTGCTGTGCGGAGGTCACTGCGAAATTATGGTAGCCTGAGAAATCTTCCCGGGCACAGAAATACATATAGTCGTGGTGAGTGTAATTTAAAACCTTGTCGATCACTGTTGCATCTGGCAAATTGATGGGGCCCGGCGGTAGTCCTTCGTACATATACGTGTTGTATGGAGAATCGAATTCAAGATGTTTTTTTAGTACCCGAGTAATGGTGAAATCACCGATGCCAAAAACAACGGTCGGGTCGGCCTGCAGCTTCCAGCCTTTGTTCAGACGGTTGATATAGACGCCTGCAATTTCATCCATTTCATCGCTCTTATTTGTTTCGCCCTTCACAATGGAGGCCAGTACAGATACTTCGGCCGGAGTGAGTCCGATATTTTCTGCTTTTTTCATCCGGTCGGCAGTCCAGAATTTTTCCCATTCTGAATGCATGCGGTCGATGAACTGCTCTGCGCTTGTGTTCCAGTAAAGCTCATAAGTATTTGGAATAAACAAAACCAGAAAATTGTCTTCATTCAAATCGAATTTTTCAGCTGTATTTTTATTAGTAAGAGTTTTCAGAAGACTTTCTTCGCCGCATTCAAGTTGGCTCCCAACGCGCTTTGAAAGCTCTTCTCGCGTTCGGATATTATTGAATGTAATTTTCACAGGAATCTGTCGGCCGCTCGCAAACATGTTCACCAGCGCATTGTTGGTCATGCCGGCTGTGATCAGATACCGGCCGGGCTTGTATTTATTTTCAAGATTTTTATAACCAGCCAGCATTTTAAAGGAAGAAAAACTTTTCAGAATTTCATATTTCTGCAGCGTATCATACAGGTTCTGGATGTTGCCATCGGTTGGTAAATAAATTATTTTTTCGGCTTTTGCTTTCAGATTTACATTGTTGCTGAATGCTTTTGAATAGACAAACCAGGCTGCCGCAGTGCCGGCAATCAGCAATACAAAAAATACAACAATTAAAATTTTCTTTTTCATATCCGGTGGTTAGGATTTATTAATTGAAGAGTGGCCTCATCGTGAAAAACCTTGTTGTGAAATACCCATTCCTTTTTTATGCAGGTTTGTTCGAAACCAGCGTTGAGAAATAGTTTCAAGCTTTCAGTGTTTTCAATAAGCACATTGCACCACACCTGATGCAGCTGTACGATTTTGAACAAATACTGTATCAGAACCCGCAAAGAATCAGAAGCCAGGCCTTTGTTGCGAAATTCTTCTTTCAAAAATATACCGACGCCAGCTCTTTTGTGCATGGAGTCATAATCGAAAACATCGATCAGTCCTGCTCTTTGTTTAGATGCTATTTCAATAATGACAAGCCGTAATTGCCGGTCTGCTTCAAGATTGGATGCAGAGTCAGCTACAAAGCGCTCAATATCTTCGGGGCTGTAAGGCGAATTATTTCCGCTCAAATGCCAGTACCGCTCATCATTTTCAATATCCAACATGAATTGAATATCTGACATGTCGGGTGTCCTCAGAAATGCAATGGATCCATTCAGCATAACAGATCATAAATAAGTTGATGTGAAAACGTGACGTGCAGGCCCTTCGAGCCACAGAAAACCGTTCTGCTCATCCACACGCAAAAGACCGCCAACAGCATGTACGGTCACAGGAAAAGAAATGCCATAGAATTTATTTGCCACCAAGGCTGAAGCAGTGATTCCGGTGCCACAGGCAAGAGTCTCATCTTCCACTCCGCGCTCATAGGTGCGTATGAACAACTCGTTGTTTTTGATCAGCACAAAGTTGATATTGGCTCCGTCGGGAAAAAGTTGTTGGTTGTGCCGTAGCAGAGATCCGTCCGATTTTACATCAATGCTTTTTAGTTCATCTATAATTCTAACGTTGTGCGGAACGCCGGTGTTGGCAAAGTAGGATCCGTCTTTTATTTCAGTGGGTGCTGCACTAACGCGTAAAGTGATTCTGACAACCCATTCTGCATTTTTTTCAAGCACAATTTCACCTTGATGCAGGCCATCACTCGCTTCGAAAGTGCTTTTGTGGTCGCAGTATTTTTTTGAAAAGGCAAAAGCAAAAGCACAACGAGCGCCGTTGCCGCACATTTCGGCTTCTTTGCCGTCGGAATTAAAATAGATCATCCTGAAGGATGCGGCCGGAGATTTTTCAATCAGAATAAGACCGTCTGCCCCGATTCCGGTGTGGCGGTTGCAGAGCTCTTTGATTTCTTTTTCGGTAAATATTTTTTCTTCACTAAAGCTGTCAACAAGAATGAAATCGTTTCCGGCACCGTGAAATTTATAGGCTGTTTTCATTCTGCTGGTTTTATTTTTGAGCGGCCTCGATTCTCGAAAGCGTCTGTGCAGATGTGACGGGAGTCAGGGCTAAAAATTCCGGGGAGTTGAAAACAGAATACCAGAGCTGTTTTTCGCGAACATAAAGAATGTTGTCAATCTGCAGAAAAGCTGTAGTATTTTTTGGATTCAAGCCGAAAAGCACCACGTGGTTTCCAGTTCTTTTGAATCCTCTGAATTTGATTGGAGAATCCCAGAATTCAATAACGAATTTTGCATCCGAATAAATATACTCTGTACCGGAAGAGTCTTCGTTTATAAGAAGCTTTTTCTGAACACTGACGTTTATGTTTTTTGTAGCGATCAGCCGGTCGTTTTGAAGTATAATTGTATCGGCAGGTAGATCAGATGCAAATTTGATTGAATCGAAATACATTTTACGAATCACCGAATCGATGAACAGCGAGTCCATTTCGCGATAGCCGCTCATTTCAATAAGTTGGTTCCATTTATTGCGATAATACACGCTGTCAATTGACTGTAGCGAGCTGTCAAAAAGCACCCGTGGAAAACCGGTCAGATTGTAGAGTGGTGGAATTGAATCATTCTTGACAAGCGCCGTTTTTCTGCTCATGACTTCCTGTTCGTCGTTGGTTATAAGCAGATAGGTGAAGTACGCGCCAAGCAAAATAGCAGCACCCATAATCATTCCCGTAATGAATGATCGCGCTGGATGTCTGTGGTGTTTTTTGGTGCTTTCCCCTGTCATAGAATTCAGAATGGCTGTAGTGACAAATTGTCATTTTGTCCTGCAAAATTACACATTTATTTTCTATTGGAATTTTTTTTTGACATCGCTGAAAAGCTGATAAACACAATAAAAACCAAAGAATTTCGTTAACCATGGTGATTCCGGAAGGAACAGATTTTGAAAAGTAATGAAAAAACGAACGATTATGAAAACGAAAGAATTTGCGACCCGGTTAATGACGGGAATTATTTTTTTGCTTTTGTCAACAGGTTTTGTACTGGCAGAGCCAGCGGAAAAGCTGATAACCAGCGATCCGGTTGACTTTACGCTTGCGGCTGAAAAGGCCGTCCCCGCGGTGGTTCACATCAAGACATCCTTTACACAAAAGAATGCGTATTACGATGATTTCTTTGCGCCCTTTTATAATTTTTTCAATATGCAGCCTTTCTCGCAACAATATCCGATAAATGCCACAGGCAGTGGCGTAATTGTCAGTGATGACGGTTATATTGTCACAAATAATCATGTAGTTCAGGATGCTGAACAAATTACGGTGACGCTGAACGATAAAAGAGAGTTTGCAGCTACTGTCATAGGTCTTGACCCAACTACCGATCTGGCTTTGATAAAGATTGAGGAGCATAATCTGCCGTTTCTTGATTTCGGAAATTCTGATCAGGTGAAAATCGGCGAATGGGTGCTGGCGGTCGGAAATCCATTTAATCTTACAAGTACTGTTACGGCAGGAATTGTGAGCGCGAAAGCCAGAAATATAAATATTTTGGGTGGTGGAAGTTCGGTGGAATCATTTATTCAGACCGATGCGGCAGTAAATCCAGGAAACAGCGGCGGAGCACTTGTGAATACAAAGGGTGAGCTGATCGGAATTAATGCTGCCATTGCAAGCAACACAGGCTCTTATTCGGGCTATTCCTTTGCCATTCCTTCGAATATTGCCAGCAAGGTTGTTTTTGACCTGAAGGAATATGGGATGGTTCAGAGGGCCTATCTGGGAGCCGACATTGTGGATATAAGCGCTGCCACTGCCAAGCAGTACGGGCTGACAAGTATGAAAGGGGTTTATGTTTCTTCAGTAAGTGAAGGAGGGGCAGCCATGGAAGCCGGAATTGAAACCGGAGATGTCATTCTTGCGATTGGCGGACTCGAAGTAAACAGTTCAAGCCGTTTGCTGGAGCTGATAGCCGAAAAGCATCCGGGCGATAAAGTAATTATGGAAATCGAGCGTGGCAGTAAGGTGCTGTCAAAACCTGTAACACTACTAAACCGCAGGGGCGAAAAGTCGCTGCTGAAAAAAGAAGATCCAGCGACTTCGACCTTTATGGGTGCAACTTTTATTTCGCCAGATCAGGAAATCTTAAGCCGATTGCGTTTGAACAACGGAGTTCAGATTTCTGCTTTATCCGATGGAGCATTGAAAAATGCCGGAATCAAAGAAAGTTTCATTGTGACCAAAATCGATCAGACAGTCATCTATTCCATAGAGGATGTAGAAAGTGCATTGTCAGGAAAAACCGGAGGTGTGCTGATAGAGGGCGTCTATCCAAATGGAATGAAAGCATATTATGGATTTGGATTGTGAGGCTGTTAAATACAGCCAAATGCCTAGGTTTTTGACTAAAAATGTATTACCTTTGTAAACTATTTCCGAATTACGCATAACAAGCTGTAAATCAGCTTTTTAACAAAATTTGAGCATGAGACAACTAAAGATATCGAAATCCATTACCAATCGCGAAACAGCATCACTTGATAAATATCTTCAGGAAATAGGGAAAGAGGAACTTATTACTGCCGAGCAAGAAGTGCTGCTGGCACAGCGGATCAAACAGGGCGACCAGATTGCCCTTGAGAAACTGACACGTGCCAATCTTCGATTTGTTGTATCCGTTGCAAAGCAATATCAAAATCAGGGACTGAGTTTGCCCGACCTCATAAACGAGGGCAATCTCGGCCTTATTAAAGCTGCGCAACGATTTGACGAAACCCGCGGATTCAAATTTATTTCCTATGCTGTGTGGTGGATCCGTCAATCGATTTTGCAGTCGCTGGCAGAGCAATCGCGAATTGTCCGTCTGCCACTGAATCAGGTTGGATCGCTCAATAAAATTTCAAAAGAAGCTTCGAGGTTGGAACAGCGTTTTGAACGTCCGCCCTCAGCTGAAGAAATTGCATTTAGTCTTGATCTCCCTGAAGATAAAGTCATGGAAACAATGCGCTTGTCAGGGCGTCATGTCTCGGTCGATGCTCCAATTGTTAGTGATGACGTTACCAGCATGCTCGATGTGATGGTTAATCATGATGCTCCGCGTGCCGATCAGAATCTGATTAGTGAAAGTTTGTCACGCGAAATCGAACGGTCACTGGCAACACTCAGCGAAAAAGAAAGAGATATTATCAATCTTTATTTTGGCATTGGTGTTAATCACAGCTGGACACTCGAAGAAATCGGAGTGCATTTCGATCTCACACGCGAACGTGTTCGCCAGATTAAAGAAAAAGCACTGCGTCGCCTGAAGCATAATTCGAGAAGCAAATTGTTAAAGACGTATCTGGGGTAGTGGTTTTATTCATTTGGTACTTTTGAAACTCAACAGAAGAAGAATTAAGTTCCCGGCCACTGCGCCGGGATCTCTTTTTATACTGCAGTCTTCTTCTGTTGATTTGAATTCTCGTTCATTTGCGTGAATTCGCGGAGAAAAAAAGGAGTGACTTTGTGCTGCGAATTATTGTACTTTTGAGCGGTAAATAATTTGTTGTGGGTAATCTCAGAAGTTTAGCAGGACAAACAGCCGTTTATGGCATCAGCAGCATTGTAGGCCGCCTGCTCAATTATTTTCTGGTGCCTATGTACAGCCGCGTTTTTCTTCCGGAAGAATCGGCCGTGTATGTCGAAATGTATGCGTATGTCGCATTCTTCATCGTCATTCTGACCTATGGAATGGAAACGGCTTTTTTCAATTTCAATCAGAAAGAAGAAAATAAAAGCCGCGTTTATTCTACCGCGCTTACTTCACTTTTCATAACGAGTGCATTGTTTATCGCAGCGGCGTTGATTTTTGCTCAGCCAATTGCATCCATGCTTCGTTATGGCGATCATCCCGAATACATTCAGTACTTTGCTTTAATTGTCGGTCTCGACGCCTTTACCAGCATTCCGTTTGCAAAGCTGCGCGCCGAAAACAAAGCCATGCGCTTTGCCATCATCAAACTGATCGGCATTTTTGTAAACATCGGACTGAATCTTATTTTGCTTTTACTGGTGCCTTACCTGTATAAAAATTATTCATGGGGACCGGAAGCATTATCGTGGATCAGCGACGGAGAGCCGGTTGTAGGACATATTTTCGTTGCAAACCTTATTGCTTCTGTGGTAGTCTTCCTTCTGCTTATTCCGGATTTTTTCAAATTCAGCATTGGTTTTTCTTTTTCACTACTGAAACGGATGCTCTCGTATGCCGCACCACTGCTGATTCTTGGATTGGCCGGCATTGCCAACGAAACGGTTGATCGTATTTTATTGAAATATATATTGCCCGCAGATATAGCAATGTATCAGCTTGGAATCTATGGAATGTGCTTTAAAATAGCCATTGTGATGTCCATTTTCGTACAGGCATTCCGCTATGCGGCAGAGCCATTCTTTTTTTCGAAACAGAAAGATGCCGATGCAAAACAAACGTATGCCGATGTGATGAAATATTTTGTGATCATCATGACGGTTATGTTTCTGGCCATCATTCTGTATATGGATATTGTGAAATACTTTGTCGGTGAAGAATATTACAGCGGATTGAAAATTGTACCTATTCTTCTTTACAGTCATGTTTTTCTTGGTGTATTTTACAACCTTAGCATCTGGTATAAACTCACCGGACAAACGCGGTTCGGTGCGTATATAAGTCTGATTGGAACTGCGATTTCAGTTGGGCTGAACATCGCGCTGATTCCGGTAATCGGCTACATGGGCAGCGCCTGGGCAAACTTTGCCTGCTATGCAGTGATGATGGTTATTTCTTATTTCCTCGGACAAAAATATTATCGTGTAAACTACGATATGAAGCGTATTTTAATTTACATGATTTTAAGTGCTGCCTTGTATTTCGTTTCGGTGTACACCACGCAATATCTCTTCGCCGACAATGTCGCACAGCGACTGGTTTTCAACACACTCCTGCTGATGGTGTTTCTTATTTATATTGCCTTTTCTGAGCCGCGGCTGAAGCGGATGTTTGTAAGGAAATAGGGCTGATAATCACCCAACATTTTGTCGTCCGCGAGACAATTAATTGCGAATGGGAGCGGACACGGAATCGTTGGGTGCATGCATGTAACTCCCCGACGATTCCACGTCAGCATGCGTGATGGCCATCCTCTTCTTGCTGACGGTAAAATGTCGGGGAGATTTACTAAAAAAGAGATCACAAAATAATCGCAATTACACACCCACATCCACCAGCTCCGAAACGCTCACGCCAAGCAGAGGATGCCTTAAAACTTGAAATGTGCAAAAACAACATTCCACCGTCCGAAAGCGACGGAGGAGATGCAGGACATGGAACCGTTGTTTTTGCTACTTGTTTCGACGGCTTGTCCACCCATCAAACACGATAGTGTTTGATGCCGGTGGGTTCCATGTTCCGGCTTAAAAACATGAACAAATTCCAATGAAAAAGCCGGAACGGTGGAATGTCGAAACAACCAGCAAGTTTGAGACAACCTATTGAAACCGTTGCATTGCGTTTTCCTTTTTCCAGTTTCCGGACATGTGGTTTCTCGCTGTCCATCAGCGAGGCAAGATTGGACTGAGATAAATTCCTTTCTTTCCTGAACGCGACAATTCTGTCTCCCAGCTTCTTCAGAAAAATATCTTTTTAATCTTCCATTATTTGTGTGAAAAATCAAAATTCTGATTATTTCTTGCGAAAAAAAGGATTATTATATTGCCTCTCTCAATTTTATTTTTATATTTGTTGCGAAACATAACTATCGGTTCTAAAAATGTGATAAAATGGAGTCTGGAAACCTTTTAATAAACGGCCTTCAAGGATGATGTAATGTAAACATTATTATGCGTCGAAAAAGTATTATTCCACCTAGAATTAAGGCCTACCATTTTCTTATTGCAGGGGTCGTTGCCATTATAATATTGACATTTTTATGCAATGTTGTTACTTTAAGCTTGTCTATAAATAGGAATTCAGTGACTGTTGAATTTTTTCATTTAATTTGGGTTGTATTAATAACTCTTGCTGGTGTGCTTCTATTTTATTATAGTGATCGAGATGAGCAGATGAACTATTTAAAATTGAATATTTGCGTTTTAAATTCTGGTGAGGATCAAAAAATCAGAACTGAATTATCTAATCCAACAAAATACGATAGAGATATTGATTGTGCATTTATTGTAATTACTGAATGTAATGTAGATTTGCTTGAAGCGATAAATACCAACCTTAACAAATCGTTTAAATATACCAATTATTTAAACGAATTAAAACATCAAGACTTGTATTATGACGACACTTTTGCGTTTATTCCATTGAATTATTATACTGATGAAAATGTAAACATAGCAGATGAACAATTAATATTTGAAATCCCCATAAAAAGGAGCTATGATAACAATCCGGAGAATGTTAAATATTTTTATGCTCGTTTTTTTGTTTACAGGGATAAAAGGGACTTGAAAGCTTATCATAGGTCTGTTGGAGCAACATTTATACACCAAGGGATCTTGGATTTTTCTCACATTAAGCAACCTGTTTGTAAAAAGTCGAAAATATAGAAATAGAAAACATAAACACCCATGAACAAACATCTACTCCTCCTCACAATCACCCTAATTTCATTAGGCTTTTCAGCCCAAGCCCAAATCCCCTCCTATGTTCCCACCACCGGTCTTGTTGGTTGGTATCCTTTTACTGGCAATGCTAATGATGTTGTTGGTTCTAATAATGGCATGAATATGGGAGCCACTCTGACATCTGATAGATTTGGTAGTGCTGATTGTGCTTATTCTTTTGATGGTACCAGCGATTACATTTGGGTGCCTGCTGCTCCTTTTGTAGAAAGACCCTTTACTGTTAGTGCATGGGTTTATATCGAAGATATCTCAAAGAGTTATATTCTTGGACTTGGAGAAATTGGAAGTAATGATAATGCCAAATTCACTATTTATAGTACATATGATGAGGGTTTAAGAGTTGGTTCTGATGCAGCTTGGTATTATCAGTCAGATAGTGCATATACAAGCACTAATACTTGGATTAATATAACTGTTACATTTGATAATATTAGTACCATATATTATGTTAATGGTATTAAATATGAATTTTTATATTCCGTTTTTGATATTCCTGGAAGCTCATTTCCTCTTAACAACACAGGTTTTAATATTGGAAAACACACAGGTGCTGGCTCCTCAAAGTACATGAAAGGTAAAATTGACGACCTTGGTTTCTGGGATAGAGCTTTGGATACCACAGAAATCAATGCTCTGTTTACCATGGTTGGAGTAGAAGAAATTTCAAATTCATTAGAAGTTTCAGTTTATCCAAATCCCGCAGCAGAATTCATCACAGTCAGTTCAAATCAATCGCTGTCAGATCAGGAATATAAAATTTTCGATCCATCAGGGAAAGAGGTAAAGAGTGGCATTTTGCAATCGAATGAAAATCGTATTGACATCAGCAACTTCTCAGACGGTTTGTATCTGCTGTTCGTAAATGGCCATCCTGCGCAGCGTTTCAGCGTTTTGAGAGATTAGAAAATCGAAATGTGTTCATTGGCGAAAAAGTGGATATGGAAAAACTCTATGTCCATTTTTTTTGCACTATATGTCGCCACAAAAACACCAATACGTACTAAGTTCCCGGCCGAAGCTGAAACCAGCACACATTCCTGGCAGCTTGCGCAGAGGTAGGATCTCCCCGAAAAGCAACGTCGTCTTTCATGCTGCACCCCACTGAATAAGCCTTCGCCGCTGGTGAAGACTGATTCTATTAGCGTTAATAAGACCTGCTGAGGGGAGCTAAATTTTTTCGCGAAAATTGGCGTTAACCGAAGCGACTGAAAGTCGCTGAGCTCATGTACACGAATGAAAATGATATAATGGGTGAATAATTCGCGGAAGAAAAAGCGGAGGTGCAGCTGCTGTTTTCCGGGAGATCTCGGCACTCATGAACTCTGAACACTGAACAAGGAAGTAAGAATAATGAAGGATCTTTACTTCAAACTTACTTCTTACTATAAAAATCCATGTTCTTTGTTCAGAGTTCTTGCGCTTAACCTTGTATTTCCTGCTGCAGGCAGCTTAACCTCAACCTTAACCTTGACCTTGTATTTTTCCGGTTCCTCTATTTTCACTAATTTCGCAAAAAACATTTCAATGGCAAAGGCAGCTCTGTCCGTTCCGAAAGGCACCCGTGATTTCTCTCCCGCGCAGATGGCGCGCAGGAATTATATTTTCTCCATACTGCGCTCGGTGTTCGAAAAGCATGGATTTCAGCCCATCGAAACTCCTTCGATGGAGCAGCTTTCCACATTAATGGGCAAGTACGGCGAAGAAGGCGACCGGCTGATTTTCCGTGTACTCAATTCAGGCGATTTCATGAATTCGGTTCCTGTTGAAAAAGAACACAGCAGTAGCGAGGTCATTAAACATATTTCCGAAAAAGGTTTGCGTTACGATCTTACTGTGCCGTTTGCACGGTTTGTAGTGATGAATCAGAACGAACTGTCATTTCCGTTCCGCCGCTATCAGATGCAGCCTGTGTGGCGAGCCGATCGCCCGCAAAAAGGCCGTTACCGCGAATTTTATCAGTGTGATGTAGATGTAATCGGCACCCGTAGTCAAATGGAAGAAGCAGGCCTGATGGATATTCTCGATTCAGCTTTTCAGAAACTAGGTGTAAACGTAGTTTTAAAAATCAACAATCGTAAAATTCTGCAGGGCATTGCCGATGCGTTGGGCGTGAGCGAGCGCTTTGTTGAATTCACGGTTTCGCTCGACAAGCTTGATAAAACCGGATGGGAAGGTGTCGGCAAAGAGCTGATTGAGCGCGGCTTTCCGAGCGATGTTCCGCAGAAACTGATGGACATCATGCAGCCGGTCAGCAGCAACGAAGCTATGTTGACACAGTTGAAGAAACATCTTGTTTCCGAAACAGGGTTGAAGGGAATTGCTGAAATGGAAGAACTGCTTGGTTTTATCGATGCGCTTGAATTGAAGTCACAGGTGAAATTCGATGTCAGTCTTGCACGAGGGCTGAGCTATTATACCGGTGCTATTTTCGAAGTATCGGCCTGCGATGTCGCCATGGGAAGCATTTGCGGAGGAGGCCGCTACGATGATCTGACGGGTATTTTCGGCCTGCCGGGAGTTTCGGGCGTGGGTGTTTCGTTTGGTGCCGACCGTATTTACGATGTCATGATGGAACTGAATGTTTTTCCAGAAAACATTGGTCGAACTGCTGATATTTTGTTGATTAATTTCAGTGAAGACAGTGCGGCAGATTTAATGAAAATGGCGAAGAGACTGCGCGAAAACGGCATTGCATGCGTGGTGTATCCCGAAGCTGCCAAAATGAAAAAACAATTTTCCTATGCCGATGCGTATGCATTTCCATACACGCTCATTCAGGGCCCTGATGAAAAAGCAGCTGGCACAGTCACGCTCAAACAGATGAGCAGTGGGAAACAAGTGCAGGTGAGCGAAGCGGAGTTGTTTTTATTTGATTTGACTCAGATCGGATTGTTGTTTATTTAAGCGTTTTAAATTTTTGCTCAAATATTGATTCAACAGTTCGCTAATCCATTCAATATTTTCTGAATTTTCAGCATTTGCTGATGCCATTTTCTGCCTACTTTTGGCAAAATACTTTCCGCTAACGAGCCCACCTTCAGGCTCTGCAGCCAAATAAATGCTGGTTTGAGCTCCTTTTTTAGGCGAAATGGTGATGAGTTTGGTCAGTCCTTTCAAAAAGCCAGGAAACTTGTCAAAAAGCCTGGTGTTGACAACGCCTGGATGCAGCGCATTGACCTTAATGTTGTCGGTTGCCCAATCAGCTGCAAGAAGCTTTGTTGCCAGCAGGATGTTCAATTTCGAATTGCCATAGGCTCTGATGTGCTTGAATTTGTTGCGTGACTCAGGATCATCTTTATTGATTTTTCCCATCATGTGGGCAGCACTTGATACCATGACAACTCTGGCTTTGTCCGATGCTCTCAATTGAGGATGCAGCAGTTTTGAAAAGTAAACCGGCGCCAGAAAATTGACCATAAACATTTGTTCTATTCCGTCAGCGGTTTCTGTGAACTGGGTTTCCCATGTACCGGCGTTGTTGATCAGAACATCAATCACTGGAAAATCCTTTTTAATATTTTCGCTGCAGTTTCTGATGGATTCAAAGGATGAAAGATCACAGAAATAGCCCGAGATGTTGTTATTCTTTGACTTTTGCCGGAGCTGTTCAATAACAGCCAATCCTTTTTCTTCATTGCGCCAGGCAATACCTATTTTCCATCCGCGCGAAGCCAGATCAAGGGCAGTTTCAAAGCCGATGCCCGAAGTTGCACCCGTAATTATAATGTTTTTCATAGCTATTAAATAAAAAAAGGCTCCCAAAGCGGAAGCCTTTTTTGTAATGTTTTTTTATTTACAGATTCATAATGAAATACTGCATAATCTGATATACATCTGGTCCAATATTGCCCTGAACATGGTTGTGGAAGGTCGTATAATAGATGGTACCTGAACCGCCAACACAGTTGCCGACATAATCACCGTGTGCTAAGTGCGCCGGTAATGCATTCACCGAAATGGTTATGGTGTGCATGTTTGCGGGATTTCCCGGAGGAATGTGACAAATGGTTACCCAGCCCTGATCAAGCTGAGCACGTGTGCTGGCCTGAGTTGGGAAATTCATGCGAACCGCGAGTGGACCATAGGTTACAGGATCCTGAATCAGCACTTCCCATGGAATAGTGAGGTCTTTAATCACTTCCCATGCACCAAGGTCATATTCAACATCAATTTTGGTTTTGCCAAGAAAGGCCTGAATCAGCGTGTCAACAATATCAACCTGATAAAGGATAGATGATGGGCCGTCTTTGTCCGTGCAAAGCGTAGCATCGTCAATAAAGCCGCCAACTTCAGGACTCATGCAACCCGATTTGGGGTTGGAAGCATGGGTGAGTTTATGCTCATGCATAACGAAAGGCTGGCTGGCATTGACCAGGAAGTTTCCGTCGCCGGTGAGATATTCAACTGCCCAGTCCGATGCGTAGAGATTGCCACCGTTCAGTACATATTCTTCCAGATTTTCGTATTTGGCGCTATCCATCGCATCTGGCTTGCCACAATTGAGGAATATTGCTCCGTAGGATGCGAGTAATGTAGGATTGTTGAGGTCGGTCACTGCAAGCAAGTCAGCTGAATATCCGAGCGAGTCAATCAGAATGGTCTCGATCTGATCATAAGCACCGGGAATATAGGCCAATTCGACAGCCTGGGTAATTCGCAATACATTGTCGGGAATGGTGGTTACTTCGTCAGCTTTGATTTCAATATTATACTGAGCCCTGAAAATGCTGCCGTCTCCACCCTGAACATTCAATACCTGTTCTCCTTCAGGAGCACGAAGGTAGAAATACCCATTCTTGTCGGTCCTGGCAATGTAAATTTCTCCATTCAGGTCAACAAAAACGTTGGCTGCCGGAACCGCAACTCCGGATGGGGTGTACACTTTACCTTTGACATAGCCAAAGTTTATATTGGTGTCATCTCCGTCCTTGTCTTTCTGACACGAGGCGAAAACAAGCACCAGTGCTATTAAAACAGCTGGAAAGAAGAGCTTTTTCATATGGTGTTTTTTTTGTTTGAACGAAAAGTGTAACCTTGAAAAATACAAAACGAGAGGTAAATATACAACATTTTGGTTTTAGATTAGATAAATGGCAAAAAGTATAAAGTTTAACTCCAGATTTTTAGTACAAAAAAAAGAGCCTCTTTTTTGAGGCTCTTTAAAGAAATATTCAATGCTGGTTATTTTTCGTAGATAACCTGCTCTTTGATTTCAGTTTCCGCATCTTTTACGGTTACGAAATAAGAACCTGGAGCGTAAGCGCCGAAATCAACTGAAATAACACTGCCGGCAGTCTGGGTGATATTCTTTTCGAAAACAAGTTCGCCGATTGCATTCTCGATTTTCAGCGTGCCGTTGTTGATTGCTTTGATGAAAGTAACATTCAGATTCCCGCTGGTAGGATTCGGGAAGAATGAAATTGAAGCTGATCCGTTTTCATCAATGCTTTCAAGAATTAAATCAATAGAATTTGAAGTGGAGGTGCAGCCATTGGCATCGGTGACAACTACATAATACACACCGTTGGTCAATGGATTAAATGTTTGTCCGATGGCTCCAACAACAACACCGCTGGTCTCTTCATACCACTGGTTTCCATAAGTTGAAGATGAAGTCAGACTGCCACCGTTGTCACTTATTGTTACAGCGGTTACATTGTAAGTGCTTACTGTTATCGGATTAGCATCAACGATGGCTGGCATTACACAGGGTTGTGCAGAGGTCATCGTGCATGAAACCACCTGGCCGTTTGAATAGGTGCCATTAAGGGTGGATCCGGTTCCGACAGAAACGCCATCAATAAACCATTCATACGTTGGAGCAGTTCCACCATTGGTAGCAACAGCTGTGAATTCTTTTACTGTTCCCGGACAAACGGTTCCTGTCGGTTGTGAAGCTATGGCAACAGATGGTGTCAGGTTGGGATAAATCTCCATGGCAACAGTATTGGAAGTAGCCATTACAGGTGAAACACATGGTGCCGTTGATGAGATTACGCAACTGACGATGTCTCCGTCGCTGAGTGTTGTGGAGGTGAATGTACCCATGTTGCTGCCGACATTTGCGCCGTTGACTAACCATTGATACGAAGGTGAACCACCATTAACCGGAGCTGCAGTAAAAGTAATAGCAGTTCCTTCACAAACACCGTTGGTTGAAGATGTAATGGAAACAGAAGGTGCGACTGCAGGATTTACAATCATTGCTATGTTGTTTGAACTGGCTGTTGAAGCTGAGGCACAACTAACTGTTGAAATCATGGTGCAGGTGACAACATCGCCGTTCTGAAGCATTGAACTTGCGAAGTTTGGACTGTTGCTGCCAACATTTGCGCCATTGAGAGTCCACTGATAAGAAGGAGTACCGCCATTAATCGGTGTTGCTGTGAAAGTCACCGGAGTTCCGTAGCAAATGGAATTGGTTGATGCTGCAATCGAAACTGTGGGCGTTACCGATGTTGAAACGGTCATTGTGATGGTACCGGATGCGGCAACTGCAGGGCTTGCACATGATTCTGATGAAGTCATTTCGCAGAGAATCACATCTCCGTTGTTTAATGATGAAGTGTTGTAAGTCGCACTGTTCGATCCAACACTGGTTCCGTTTAATTTCCACTGATAAGTTGGAGTTCCGCCGTTTACCGGTATTGCTGTGAACATTACAGGTGTCCCGGAACAAATGCTGGTTGCAGTTGCAGAAACAGAAACAGTAGGTGTTAAGGAGCTGGAGACCGTCATGTTTACAGGTAGTGAGGTTGCGGTGGCAGGTGATGCACATGATTCGGAAGAGGTCATGACGCAGGTAACAGCGTCACCATTGTTCAGCAATGCATTTGTATAAGTTGAACTGTTAGATCCAACACTTGCGCCATTGAGCAACCACTGATAAGAAGGTGTTCCACCGTTGGTTGGTGCCGCTGTAAATGTTACGCTGGTGCCGGAACAAATACTATTCGATGTGGCAGAAACGGCTACAGAAGGGACAAGCGAAGTGCTAACCGTCATGGCAACTGGAGTTGATGTGGCGGTAGTTGGTGAAGCACATGTGGTACTTGAAGTCATTACGCATGTGACTACGTCGCCGTTGTTCAATGTTGCATTGGTATATGTTGCACTGTTTGGGCCGACATTGGAGCCATTCAACTTCCATTGATAGGTAGGAGTTCCGCCATTGGTCGGGGTTGCATTAAATGTAACACTTGTTCCTGAACAGATGCTTGTGGCAGATGCCGCAACAGCAACAGATGGTATAACAGTCGTGTTTACCGTCATTGATATTGGTGTAGCAGTAGCGCTGGTTGGTGTGGCGCATGATTCTGACGAAGTCATTACGCAGGTAATAATGTCGCCGTTGGCCAGAGCTGCATTGGTATATGATGGGCTGTTGGTGCCAACATCGGAGCCGTTGAGTTTCCATTGATAAGCAGGGGTCCCCCCATTGGTGGGCGCTGCCGTGAACGTAACACTGGTTCCCGAACAAATGCTGGTTGCAGAAGCTGAAACAGCAACAGTAGGTACAACCGCGGTGCTGACTGTCATGGTTACCGGTGTAGAGGTGGCCGAAGTGGGTGATGCACATGATTCGGTTGACGTCATCACGCAGGTGATCACATCGCTGTTGTTCAGTGCCGCATTGGTATATGTTGCGCTGTTGCCGCCGACATTGGTTCCGTTAAGTTTCCATTGATAGGTTGGTGTTCCACCGTTGATTGGGCTTGCCGTGAAAGTTACACTGGTTCCTGAACAGATTGTTGTAGCCGAAGCTGCAACAGCAACTGCAGGTATTAGAGAACTGCTGACGGTCATTGTAACCGGTGTTGAGGTTGCCGTGGTTGGTGATGCACACGAAGACGTAGATGTCATAACACAGGTGACAACATCCCCGTCGTTCAGGGCGGCGTTTGTATAAGTGGGGCTGCTGCCGCCAACATTAGCTCCATTGAGTTTCCACTGATAGGTCGGTGTTCCGCCATTGGTTGGGGTTGCTGTGAATGTAACGCTGGTGCCGGAACAAATGGTTGAAGCTGATGCTGCAACAGCAACAGAAGGAACAACCGTCGTGCTGACTGTAATAGCAACTGGAGTCGATGTAGCTGATGTGGGAGAAGCACAGGTAGCGGTTGATGTCATCACACAAGTGACTACGTCGCCATCGGCCAAAGCAGCATTGGTGTATGTTGTACCCCCGGTACCGACATTGCCGCCATTAAGTTTCCACTGATAAGTGGGTGTTCCTCCATTGGCCGGTGTTGCCGTAAAAGTAACGCTGGTGCCTGTACAAATGGTGGTAGCCGAAGCTGCAACGGCAACAGACGGAGTAACCGTTGTGTTTACAGTCATAGTTACCGGATTCGATGTAGGCGCTGTGGGTGTTACACAGGCTGCTGTCGATGTCATCACGCAAGTGACAATGTCACCATTGTTCAGAGCCCCATTTGTATAGGTTGTGCCGCCTGTGCCGACATTGGCGCCATTGAGTTTCCACTGATAAGTGGGCGTTCCACCATTGGTTGGGGTTGCTGTGAAAGTTACACTGGTTCCGGAACAAATACTTGTTGCTGATGCGGCGACCGCAACAGATGCGGTTATTGGCGTGCTCACACTCATAGTGACTGGCGTGGAAGTCGCTGAGGTCGGTGAAGCACAGGTTGCACTGGAGGTCATCACACAGGTTACTACGTCACTGTTAGCCAGTGCTGCGTTGGTATAGGTTGGGCTGTTGCCGCCGACATTGCCGCCGTTGAGTTTCCACTGATAGGTTGGTGTTCCACCATTGGTCGGCGTAGCAGTAAATGTTACGCTGGTTCCGGAACAAATACTTGTTGCTGAAGCGCTGACAGCAACTGAAGGAGTAACCGCAGTATTGACTGTCATTGTAACGGGAGTCGAAGTGGCCGTGGCGGGAGTTGCGCAGGTTGCCGTCGATGTCATCACACAAGTAACCACATCGCCAGAAGCCAGTGCGGCATTGGAATACGTTGTTCCACCAGTACCAACATTGGCTCCGTTAAGTTTCCACTGATAGGTCGGTGTTCCGCCATTTGTTGGGGCTGCCGTGAAAGTAACATTGGTTCCCGAACAGATACTTGTTGCTGAAGCAGAAACAGCAACTGAAGGTGTCACAACTGGATTGACAGTCATGGTTATGCCTGTAGAAGTAGCCGTTGTTGGAGTTACACATGCTGCTGTCGAAGTCATTACGCAAGTGATAATATTACCATTAGTGAGCGCAGCATTGGTATAAGTTGCGCCTCCTGTTCCAACATTACTTCCATTGAGTTTCCATTGATAAGTAGGTGTTCCGCCGTTGGTGGGTGTAGCTGTGAAAGTCACACTGGTTCCAGCGCATATCGATGAAGCCGAAGCGGCCACAGCAATAGATGGAGTAACAACAGGGTTAACCGTCATTGTAATTCCCGTTGATGTAGCAGTGATAGGTGTTGCACAGGATGCAGTCGATGTCATGATGCAGGTTACAACATCTCCATTTGTTAATGCACTGCTGGTATAGGTTGCGCTATTGGTTCCGACATTGGCACCATCGACCTGCCATTGATAAGTCGGTGTGCCGCCATTGGTTGGCGTTGCGGTAAAAGTAACACCGGTTCCGGAACAAATTGAAGTAGCTGATGATGCTACTGCCACAGAAGGGGTTACGGTTGTATTAATGGTAGCAACAGCCGGTACACGTGAAAGTGAGCAGCCTGCGCCTTGAACGGTCCAATTGAAATAGGATGGATATACAGTCGAACCTGAATTACTTCCTGTTATACTCACAATTCCTGAAAGTGTGTAGGGATAAGTAACGCCGCTGGTCAATCGAACCAATCGCGAACTGGCCGGAGTAACAAGTCTGTAGCCGGTTCCGGCAGGTATCACCCAGTTGAGGGGAACGGTTGTTGCCGTGGTTCCAATGGTTACAGTTGTTGATTGAAGGGTAGCACCAGTACTGTTTTGTAAAGAAATAGTCACAGTAGAGTTCGTTTGTCTTTGAGCAACAACAGAAACAAGCGTCATTTCTTCATACACATCAAAAATGAGATAGTCTGCGGCGGTAGTCGTACTCCCCGAAAGAGCCGGGCCAACATTAACCGATGTTTCCGGAATATTGTTTTCTACATAATAGGTTGTTGTTGCGCTAATACTTGGTGTTGTAAAGCTGGTGCCGGTTCCAAGAAGATTTCCACCAGTTGCGGCGTCATACCATTTAATGGTATTTGCACCAGTTGCAGTCAGAGTGACCGTTCCTGTACCGCAGCGCGATGCACCGGTTGCTGTGGCAGCAGTCGGCAACGTGATGGTGATATAACTCGTCTTGGTCATTGTATTGTTGCCAAGTGCATTGGTTGCCTTTAGTGAAACATTATATGTTCCGCTCGCGGCATAAGTGTGCGATGGGTTTTGCGATGTGGATGTTTGTCCATCACCAAATGTCCATAACCACGAGGTCGGTATGTTGGACGACATATCGGTGAACTGCACTGTGCCTGAACAAAACGGAGCTGTTGCATCGGCAGTGAAATTGGCTACCGGTGCCAGCGGCCCTGCAGGAATCTGGAACGAATACACGCGTGTTTCTTGCCCCGATGTTGTGGTTACATATTCGCCGGTATGCCAGAAAGTGATTCCATCTGGATCAAGCGCTGTGTGTGAGTAATCTCCAAATCGGTTATAACTAGACTGTGACCCGGTTCCTGCAACTGCCTGAGTTTCGGTCAGCGTCATGGTTCCAAGCGGGTCTCCGGCGAGCCGGCCAGTGTAAAATAATCCCGGGAAAATTGTAGTTGAGGATTTTGCATAACAAAGACCAATACTGCCGTTGTCATCCATGGTGGCACTGCTCATCCAGCGGGTATGGGTATCGGGGGCATAAATACCCTGCTGATATACACTCCACACGCCTGAAATCTGTCGTAGTTCACACCACATGATGGCTCGTTGTCTTGGTGTCTCTGCAATTTTCACTCCCCATGATAAAACAACATTGTTATAACCGCTCCACGAGCGCCATGGAGCCCGATACATCAGTACTCCTCCAATTCCGTCGAGTTCAACACCGTTGGGTTGTGGAACATCGTCCCAGGATGGGTCATATGAAGCATCGAAAGAACTTGTGTTAATTTGTGTAGCAGCTGAAATGGTGAGTACCCCGGTAGTCCAGTTTGTAGTAGCATTCCAGATTTTTATACCATCAACTCCGCCACCCCAGGCGTTGTCGTAGTAAGCAAAAAACGGCAGTGGTGTTCCTGCTGTTGGCAGGGTTTGATTGTCGGCAGCATCGGCTGGCAGTGGAACAAAGAATGCCGAAACAGAACCGGTTGTGAAAGTTTGAAAAATTCCGCGTGCTCCGGCGCCGCCGGTAAGCATTACGCTTCTTTCAAAGACATAAACTTTGTCGGTACTTTGGTTCGATGTCATATAATAACCATCGTGCCAGATCGAAAATTTCAGGTAATCCGGGAATTGAGGAGAAACATATTCATAGGCATAATATGCACCGGTGGGATCGTTGGTTTGCGAAATAGCAATAAATATTTCATTGCTTGATCCAAACTGGCTTATGAACCAGCGATCGGCAAAGCGGTCATACATAATGATGGGGTCGCCAGCATTACTGGTTTCGCCGAAAAGGGTTCCCATGAGAAAACTTTCAATGGTGGCTCCGTTTTTATCAAAAATGCGAACAGTAGTGGCATTGACACTTTGAATATAATGATTGGGCCCTACAGCGCCCGTTGGGTCGGGAGGAAATGATGTGCTTTGAATACCAGCCCAGTTTTTAATGATGGCTTTGGTTGTCTGAGTGGCATTGTATTTTCCCATCTCAGTCTGAATGATGGAAGAATCGTTGCCGTATTCAGGACCATCTGCGGCTGAGTAAATAAAAGTCTGACGTGGTCTGTTCTTACGATCAGGTGATACCCAGGGCTTAGCATTAAAATCCGGCTCTTCCCAGGGCGTTTCTTTTGTAAGTTCATGAATGGGTTTTGTTAACCAACACCGAACCGGATAGACAACATTAGACCCTTGATTAATTTGTGGTTGCACCTGGCTCTGTTGCTGAACCTGCGCTTCTGTGCCGTTACTGATTGCAATGAAAGCGATCAGAAAAAATAAATAATAAATCTTCTTCATGGGGGTAACTTTGATTTAATCAACAATAATACAATTTTTTCGAATTAATAGTTGCATATGCATTGCTTTTTTAAGCTGTTGTGTTTTTTGGTTCAATCGCAATTTATTCATTCATTGCCGTGCTTAAGTGTCATTCAGACAGGCGAATAACAATTTGGTTTGTCAGTGAAGTGTTTTGTTCCAACATCATGATGTTAAATGCAATCTGCTTGTTTCTTTTCCGAAGGACGTCAATTTTGTACAAAATGTCTATTAATTCTGGCATTTCGGCGATTTTAGCAATTAATGCAGATGTCAACGCATTATTCTGATCCATGCTGTGTTTTAAAAATGCCGTATCTAAATCTGTTGCAGCCGGCACAAGTGAGGATTTTTTGAATGAAATATGCCCGAGTTCTTCCAGCAAAGTATCTGTAGACTGGAAGCCAGCTTCGTCAGTAAAGAACTCAATGCAGGTTGAAGCCGGACTGCTCCCATCCTTAATTTCGCTCAATGAAACCAAATAATAGTTTTCTCCGGAACATTGCTTCATCAGTGCCTGTCGCGACTCCTCGTAGTTTTCGGTGGCGACAATGGTAACTTCCAGTTCGCGATAATATTTGGCCTGTTGTGTATGGCCATACATGCTAAAACAAAGAATGAAAATTACGGAATGGATTATTTTTGTTTTCATAAGGCGGAATTTTTATTGATTATTATCGAGAAGGTTGTTGTAAAGCCAGATTCCTGCGGCAATAACTGCGGCAACAATTCCGAAAAGCATTGCCAGCAATAAAACGCCTAACCCGAAAATCATTGTCAAAAGCAGCACTCCGCCGCCAATGGCGATCAAACCCCAGGGTGTGGATTTTTCCTTTTTCGGTTTTGAACTGGAATTTTCGGTGGGTTTGCTTACTGTTGTTCCGGTTGGCGAGCTTTCATAAATGAAGGCGGAGTCCCGGTCAGTTTCTTCTGCTGCAGATGCCGTTTCATGTGTGGCTTTCTGCTTATCAGGCAACAGCGCAATCAGTAAAAATGCCAGCAGAATAAATGGACCGAAAACCATCAGTGCCACCAATGCGCCACCTGATCCCCATGCTGCAGCAAAACCTGCAATCAGGGCAACCGATACAATGGTTGCTATCATTAACGATTTTCCTTTATCGGCTTTTGCGGATTGTGCTGATGTTTCACAGGAGCTTTTGTATCGCGCAATTGCCGGCTTTGCAAGATTGATTGCCTGTTTGCTGCTTACAGAAATTTTCGACCAGATTTCTTTTACCGGTTTCTTTTTACTTTCTACTTTTTCCAAATGTACAACCGGGTGATTGTTGCACACAACGAAATTTTCCTGCTTCGGTACATCCAATAAAATTTTTGAAGAATCTGTTTTTTCAATACTCGCAATTTTCATAATTTCACTGGTTGTGTCATCGTGAAAGCTTGATACTGGTACCTTATTCAGATATCTGAATTCTGAATGATCACTTAATGTATTGCACGATGAAATCACAATCATAAGTGCAAATGCTATAATGGTGGAAATTATTTTTGTTTTCATAGCTGTTGTTTTTATCAAGGTCTAATTTGTTTGGTGTTGAACCCTGCTGTCTGTCCTTCGACTCCGCTCAGGATGACAGCGGGATTAAGCATGAAGGTCGGGATTGATATACCTTGTCTTTTATTTAGCGATTCTTTGAATTATATCCGAACGAAGCTCCGAAGCGCATGCCTTCTTTTGATGGAATGAAATACAAATTCACCGGGATGTTCAGGTTGCCGCTTTTCAATGTCTTTCCAAATGCGAAAACAAATCCCGAAGTCATCTTGTAGTTTCCCCGGCTATCGGTGCGCGATACAAGATAGTTTGGGTTTGGCAGACTATCAGTCCATTCTGACCGGAGGTGCCATATTCCCTCGGAGTAATATCCGTCAGCTTTTTTACTTACAACAATGGTGGGGCCGAACGCAAACTCCCATCCGGAGCGGTTGTTGCGAAGTCCATTCATCAGTGTGAACGACGGAATAAATAAGCCCTGATCAAGCCCTGATACCAATGGAATGAATTCAAATAATGCCTGAAATGCCCCTTCGTTCAAATACTGAGCTTCCCACTGATAGCCGAACTGAAACATGGCAGGATAACCATCGAATCCTCCAAGTTGCTGCGGCTGACCAAAAATCTTTGCCTGATCACCCGTAAGAACGGTCATCCCAATTCTCGGCCCGGATGCATTTAAACGGCCGCTGCGAACATTCTGCGCACTGGCAAATGCGTTTTTATCGGTGAGTTTTATTTTCAGATTCTGATCGAGGGTCATGCCAAGCAGCTCTTTTATTGAAAGATCAATCATGGCAACAATTTCAGCCGGATTATAGATGTAATCTGTTACAACTGTTTTTACTGCTTTGGCCGAATCAACATCAACCATTCGAACGGTGACCATTATGGTGTTATTGCTGAAAGCTTCAACAGATCCGGTAATCATTTTATCGGCACCTATCACTTTCCCGATTTCTGTAAGTCCCTGCGTATTGTTGCATTCCGGATTGATTTTCTTATCGGTAATTAAGTTGTTCATGTCCCAGCGATCAATGACCGAAAGACTGCTGTTTTTTGCCAGCTGAATGCGATACAGATTGCCCATTGTAAGCGAAGTGTAGCCCGGCAGGTTGGTGTATATATTAAGGATGGCTACTTTTTCCTGTGCCTGCACAGGAGTAATATAAGGAGCAAGATTAATAGCAACAAACAGGCAAATGGCGAAGAAGAAATTTTTTGTTTTCATGACGATTGTTTTTGAAGTTTGATGAAGTAAAATTACCACCGGCAGCAGCCCTAATCAAAACGGAAACCCGCATCAATAAATGAATGTAATGCGTTTATCGCCAAAATGCGGAATGTATTGATTTCCGCTTGTCAATAATTTGCGATTTTTGCAAATCGGAATTGCTATATTTGCATATTTCGCAAAAACTACTTGGTAGGTTTAATGATTTACCCCGAAAATAATGAACCAAAAAGACAATACTCAGGACGCATTTATAGATTCGCTGCGCGCTGTAATTCCTTCCGGACATAGTCTGGTGAATGAATTGGCCGATCAGCTCGAATTAAGCATCGATAGTGCTTACCGGCGCTTGCGTGGCGAAACAGAATTTTCGCTCAGCGAAATCGTTAAACTATGCAATCATTTTCATATTTCGTTTGATAGTTTTTGCTCAGCTCAGGGCGAATCGGTGCATTTTCATTACAATTTGCCCGGCGATGAAGCCATGGGATTTCAGCAGTTTGTCGAACACATTCGCGATGGATTGCAGAAGCTGAAAAGCGCAAAAGACAGCGAAATTATTTATGTGGCCGACGATATTCCTTTTTTTCTGCTCTTTGCTTTTCCGCAATTGGCCTGGTTTAAATGCTACTATTGGATGCGTTCGGTTATGAATGTTCTGGAATACCAGCACGGTTTTTTTGAAGATGAAATTGCTCCTGATGTGCTCATGACTGCTGGACAGGAAATTCTGGAAGCATATCGCATGGCACCTTCAACCGAAATCTGGAGCGAACATACGTTGAACAGCATTCTGAAACAAATTGATTTTTATTCAGAAAGTGGGTTCTTTAAAGACAGCGAAACATCGCAGAAATTATATGCAGATTTATTGCTTCTGGTTTCTGAAATCCGCACTATGACAGAGTCCGGAACAAAGCGAAAAGATCATGCAGGAGACAATAATTTTACGTTTTATCTCTGCGATATTGAAATTGGGAATAACTGCATTTATACATCGATTGGTAAAAATAAAAAAGTGTTTCTGCGTCATTCAACGTTCAATACCCTTGAAACTGCCGACGAAGTTTTCTGTTCTGCAACACGCGACTGGCTTAATGGTCTTATTCGTAAATCGACGCAACTCAGTGGTATGGCTGAAAAACAGAGGAATAAATATTTTCAGTTTTTGCTCGGAGCTGTGAAAAGCAAAATGAATAATTAGGTTTCAGAAGTGATTCTTTCTGTAATAGTGAATTTTCTAAGCAAGATGCACTATTTTTTTGCTACCGCTCATATTTTTCAACGCACTCAGGTCGCTTTACGTGAATTATGAACAAAGCTTCTACCAGTATTCAGCATAGCTCACTGCTCACCGAAGGTGCTCAACCTCAACCTCATCCTCAACCTAACTAACCACTCACAGCTGACTACTTACTCCTCACTACTTACTCCTCACTACTTATGAGCGCTTTCACCGGCTCCAGCCCATACGCTGTGCCCTGTTCAATGGCTTTCAGCACCGCGCCGCCTCCGGTAAAAATATAATACTTCGGATTGTCAATGGCCATGATATAAAGTCCGGGCAACAATCGTTTCAGTTCCTGCATGGTATCGCCGCCGCCATAGAGTTTCACGGCATTTATATTTTTATCGATTAGCTCATCCAGCGCAATAGTGCCTTCGTTAAAATGAGGCGTGAAGCCCATTACAGCGTTGACAAAAATAGTATGCGCGCCATGGAAAATATCCAACACACTTTGTTCATTGAACGATTCGCGCGCCACATCGAGAACATAATTCAGTTTTGTTCCTGGCTTTAGTGTGCGGATATCATGTGTCCGAAACTGGCCGTCCATGCGACCTTCGATGGTGTCGGATTCCACAATAAATGGAAGTTCTACCAATTTGCCGGGATGCTTTGAAGAAAATTCCACAAAGCGATGGGCATGTTCAATGTCATCGGCCTCGAGTCCTTTTATTTCAAAACCGTATTTGGCGCAGAGATAGGCGTTGTAAATTACGCCGCCAAGCACGAGATAATCCGATTTTTCGAGCAACGTAAATAGGCTGTCGATTTTGGTGTCGAATTTAGAACCCGCTACCACAGCCACAAATGGCTTCTGTGGCGCGAAAATGCGGTCGAGATTCTGAATTTCCTTCTGCATCAAAAAACCGGCGTAGGAAGGCAGATATTTTGTGATACCTACCGTGGAGGCGTGTGGCTGCCACGATCCGAATGCGTCATTGACAAAAATGTCAGCGAGGCCGGCAAGTTGATAGGCAAAATGATCGGCATCTTCTCCTTTGGATTCTTCACCCGAAAACCAGCGGGTATTGGGCAGGTAAATGCCGTCGATTCGGTCTTCGCGCAGATCGCGGATGAGGTGGTTAACCGAAGTTTCAATACCTCTGTATCCTTTATCTCCATCGGGCAAAAATTCAGGAATGGCAAATTTCACATGCAGCTTGTTTTCGAAATATTGAACAATGGGCTCAACCGAGCTCTCCGGGCTGATGTTGATAGTGCCTGTTTTTTTGTCTTTCGGACGACCAACATGAGTCATCAGAATCAGTTTACCGCCGCGCGAAACAATGTAATACAACGTTCCCAGCGTTGCATCAATGCGATAGGGATCGTGAATAATACCTTTTTTTACAACATTGTGGTCAACGCGTACCAATACTACTTTTCCCTTCAGATCGGCTTGTTGTAGCAATGGTAGATTATTGAAATCGTTCATGATGATAATTTTGAAATGTAAAGATAGTAAAATCAGACGCAAACAAAAAGAATTCTTACATTTGTTCAAACGAATAATAATTGTCATGGAATCACCCGTAATAAATAATCCTGAAGAAAAAAAAGGAAGCTCCAAAGGTTGGCGCATAGTTGGAATCATAGCGCTTTTCGGACTTATCGGTGTTTTGATTTATTTCAACGTCACAGCCAATCAGCGCCACCAGAAAGCCATGGCAGAAATGCAGCAGAAATATCAGCAAGAAATTACCCGATTGACGCAGGCAAACAAAACCATTGACAGCCTCAGTACAATTGCAAATCATCTCGGAAAATATCGCGGACTTGTCGAAGCTGGCTATACGCGCGATTCTTCACGCATTGTGATTCCGCATAAAATCGGCGATGTCGTGACGCTGAAAGTTGATAACAGCAATGTAGTGATAACAGATATTATCGTAGGCGGAGGCATGTTTGAATATTACGTTCGCTATCGTGTGATGAATGCCAGTCGCAAAATCGAAGAAATTGCGCCTGAGATGGTGTTCTGACAAGTGCCAGAGAATATGAAATATAAAACATTCTTTTTCTTATTTCTGTTGTTCTTCGCCGGTTCACTGTCTTACAGCCAAACCATGTTGTTCACCTTTGGCTACAGCTTTGAGCAATATGAGAATACTGCCCCTTTTGATCTGGTTGTATCCGATTTCAACGATTATCATTTAGAGCCAGCATTTGTTCCCGACAATACGCTGGAAGCTCCGGGGATTTCCAGAGGCATTATCCTCGGATGTAAAGTAAACAATACGTGGAGTACTTTCGGTTTTGATATGCATCTGCACCGCTTCAAAAGCAAAGGAAACGGAATGGATTCACTCGGAGTTGAATATTTCAGAAAAGTAAAAATTTCGCATGATGGTTTCAGCTTTTTCTACAATCTGAATCTGATTCATGCCGATGGCTTCAGGGCTGGTCCCGGATTCAGTTTCAATATGGATCAGTTCTATGGAAAATATAAAATCGGTGATGGACCCTACGATAAATATTTTAACACAATTGATAAATTTCTTTTGTCCGGAAGTGCACGCTTCATGCTTTCATTTGGGAAGGAAGATAGTTTTAATTTCGATTTGATCCCGTATTACACGCTGCCGTTCTGGAAGGTGAATATTACGGAATTCAACAATGAACTGAATGCTGATTATGCAAGCCCCTATACAAAACAGCAAATGACATTTGATCCGACCAATATGGGACTCATTGTTTCGGTGAGCTTTGTTTTGAAATAATCCCTGCAACCGTTACGCGTGGAATTTATCAAGCTGTTCGCCGCGGCGGAGAGGGAGCCGTTATGCGTGGAATTTATCACGCTGAAAGCGGGAATCGTTACAAAGTTACAAGAGAAACAAATTGTTTGTCCAAATCACCACATTTTCACACTTTTCAACGCACACAGGTCGCTAAGCGACGCAGAGAGGTTGAAGAAGGAGCTGAGTTGCATTTCTTTTAGAACTTTAAAAATTATCAAATTACATAATTTCCAAATTAGCACATCCTCTCAAGATAAAAGCTCTGTCCTGAGCCTGTCGAAAAGATAATGGTGAAAGGACAAAAGACATCATCTCATATTTCCACTTTTGCAAATTAGCACACTTTCAAATTCTTTAACACATGGTGTTCTCACATTTCCACATCAGCGAAGCTGCGCATTTTCACATTTTTCATATCAGCACATTAGCACATTAGCACATAAAATCGTACTTTTGCACCCGATTATGAAGAATACACGCAACTTTTGCATTATTGCACATATTGACCACGGTAAATCAACATTGGCTGATCGTCTGCTGGAATTCACCGGAACGGTGAGCGAACGCGAATTCCAGAACCAGGTGCTCGACGATATGGATCTGGAGCGCGAAAAAGGAATCACCATCAAGAGCCATGCTATCCAGATGCGCTTTGAGCGCGGTGGTCAGAAATACAAGCTGAACCTGATTGACACTCCGGGTCACGTTGACTTCTCTTACGAAGTGTCACGCGCCATTGCCGCCTGCGAAGGCGCATTGCTCGTAATCGATGCTACTCAGGGAATTCAGGCCCAGACTATTTCAAACCTCTATCAGGCGATCGACCATAATCTCGAAATCATTCCAATCCTCAACAAAATGGATATGGCCAGCGCCATGCCGGAGGAAGTGAAAGATCAGATTGTTGAATTATTAGGCTGCCCGCGCGAAGACATTATCGAGGCCAGTGCCCGCACAGGAATGGGTGTTGAGGAAATTCTCGATGCCATTATCAATAAAGTGCCGGCACCCAATGGCGACCCTGACGGTCCGCTCCAGGCGCTGATTTTCGACAGTGTTTATAATTCTTTCCGCGGCATTATTGCCTATTTCCGGATTAAAAACGGCACAGTAAAAGCCGATGACTTAGTAAAGCTTATAAGCACCGGAAAACAATATCGCGCCGATGAAGTCGGAACATTGGGAATGAAGCTGGAACCCAGAGCTCAACTATCGGCCGGCGATGTGGGTTATATCATTTCAGGAATTAAGGTCGCTCGCGAAGTGCGGGTAGGCGATACCATTACCAAGGTCGATAATCCCTGCATAACAGGCATTGAAGGCTTCAAAGATGCAAAGCCCATGGTGTTTGCAGGCCTTTATCCTATCGATGCCGATGATTATGAAGAACTGCGCGAATCCATCGAAAAACTACAACTAAATGATGCCTCGCTGACTTTTGAACCGGAATCTTCCGCTGCCCTCGGATTTGGCTTCCGCTGCGGTTTTCTGGGACTTCTGCATATGGAAATCATCCAGGAACGGCTCGACCGCGAGTTCAATATGGACGTCATTACGACGGTCCCAAACGTTTCCTATAAAGTATACACACACAAACAGGAACTCATTGAAGTGCACAACCCGAGCGGACTTCCGGATATTACAAAAATTGATTACATCGAAGAACCGTATATCAACGCCAACGTAATTACAAAGTCAGAGTATCTTGGTTCCATTATGAAACTCTGCATTGACAAGCGTGGCATGCTCAAAAATCAGGTTTTTCTTTCGACCGACCGCGTGGAGGTAACCTTCGAAATGCCGCTTGCGGAAATCGTTTTCGACTTTTACGACAAACTCAAAAGTATTTCTAAAGGATATGCCTCGTTCGATTATCACGAATGTGGTTATCACGAAGCAGATCTGGTGCGGCTCGACATATTGCTTAACGGCGAACAGGTCGATGCTTTATCTACATTGATTCACAAAGATAATTCCTATGCGTTTGGTCGTCGCATGTGCGAAAAACTAAAGGATCTGATTCCGAGACAACAATTCGATATTGCCATACAGGCCGCTATTGGAGCCAAAATTATTGCGCGCGAATCCATCAAGGCTTTTCGAAAAGATGTAACGGCCAAATGTTATGGTGGTGACATTTCGCGTAAACGTAAGCTGCTCGAAAAGCAGAAAAAAGGAAAGAAACGCATGCGTCAGGTGGGAAATATCGAAGTGCCACAGAGCGCATTTCTGGCTGTTCTTAAACTTGATTAAGCGAATTTTCCGGAGTCACGATGAAACCCATTTCGGCAACGTTTTTTGTGCAAAATTACAACCGACAGCTGTACCTGTTTTTGCATGATGCAGCTACGCGGCTCAATACTGAATTTTATTTTCAACGAGAATCTAAACATCGTTACGGAACTTTTCTGGTGAAAGGAAACGAAGTGCCTGCGCGGGTGTATGTGCGACGAAATTTACCACTCGGACATTTCATGATTATTCTGTGCCACGAACTGGCGCATGCCATGGTGTGGCGTGAGTATGGACGCCGCGCACAGGCACATGGAGAGGAATGGAAATTTGCATTCAAAATGGTATTGCGCATTGTGATGGCAATGTATGAATTCGCGCCCGAATGGAAAGCCGAAGCGCTATATCAGCTCGAAAAGCCGCGCGTGACCTACGAAAACACGGAGGCGGAAATTGATATTCAGGAAGGCGAAACCCGTGTAAAGGATTTACCCGATGGTGCTGAATTTGTCTGGAAAGAAAAAACCTACCGCAAAATTTCGCTGCAGCGCACCCGTGTTTTATGCCAGCGCCTCGACGACCGAAAAAAATATTTGTTCATCGGCAAAGCCGTGGTGAAAACCAACCTTCCATAGTCCGACGCAGGAGAACATGGAAGAGTTGGCTGAGTATAATCCATCATGGTCGAATGTGAGATTTGATTTAAAACCTGATTCCAACTGACCAATCGAGGAGTCCGACAAATTCCCAGTGTGTTTTTCTGAAGGGAAGGAGTCTACGTTCTGATCCATGAATAAGATGGATACCAGTACCAAATTTTTGCTGAATAAACCATTTGTCAGTAATATCAACCTGAAATCCAACTCCGATATTGTTTTCAATCCATATAAATGGCCCGAAAAAGTCAATCATTTCCCGGTATAAAATCTTGCCTTCAGGTGTATCAGATACTATTGTTGAGTCAAAACCATATGGTACAAAAAACCTATTTCTTGTTGTTGAATATGTCATTTGTAAGTCGTAAAAAAGAAATGGTTTAATATGCTGCATTTCAGAAAATATGCGATGATGCCAAAACAGATTCAAATTGACATGATGTATTGGCTTAGTTGCATAAAGTCTTTTATAAAAAATATGTCCTTTGTCATCCGGATGAGCAATCCTGTTTATATTATAGCCAAGACCGAATCCAAGTTCATTCTTTTCCCAGTCTTTGGCATAGGCAAGAGTCAGGTTTGTGCCTGTGCCGGTCGAATAGTAATTCAGACTTAGGTTTTGTGCACTCAATGTGGCAAAAGAAAAGAAGACCAGCAAGAGAAAAATATTTGTTTTCATATAGTTGTTTTGATAAGGGAGCTTTAACACAATCTCTTAAATATTTTTACAAAGTTACTTTAATTAAGAATGGGCTCTCCAAATTCAGTCATTTGCCATCCAAACTCAACCTGCCATAGTATACAGCACTGCCGACATTTTATCGTCAGCAAGAAGTGGTTGATTACAAAGCATTGCTGACATGGAATCGTCGGCTGGCGGACTAGCTGTATGCTTTGAAGGTTTTTGATGAGTATCCATGTAATAAAAAAGGTCTTTGAGGAAGTTGCAACAAGTAGTCAAATTATATTTGCTACAAATTTTTAAATGTTCAAC